>NZ_JBHZPF010000028.1:0-60750 GCF_042787975.1 Peribacillus sp. YIM B13482 | reverse complement strand
GTTCCCATTCCGAACACGGCAGTTAAGCTCTTCAGCGCCGATGGTAGTTGGGGGTTTCCCCCTGTGAGAGTAGGACGCCGC
The DNA here is from genome assembly GCF_042787975.1 of Peribacillus sp. YIM B13482. Lineage (NCBI taxonomy): Bacteria > Bacillati > Bacillota > Bacilli > Caryophanales > Bacillaceae > Peribacillus > Peribacillus sp. YIM B13482. The sequence goes on along the minus strand of NZ_JBHZPF010000028.1, from coordinate 60,669 downwards.
CAAGCCATTTAAAAGATCAGCCATCCGGCTGGTCTTTTTTGATATTCTGATTAGTGAAGAAGTCTTAAAGGTAAGAAAAAATTGCAGGTTTTGCATTTATCTTTTAGGGTATTTATGTAAGATATTTTAACTTTAATGTTCAATGAGGTATGTAACTACATATAATTTGGAGAAAATGGATATTACAGAAAGAAAGTGCGTTTAAGTTGCAAAATGCATTTTTCCTTGTATAATAATAGTCAAATATAGTCAAAGTCAGATTGGAGGAGGCTGAGTGAGAAACATATCTGATGTTATCGAAACTTATTTGAAGCAAGTACTGGAAATAAGTCAAAAAGATATCTTAGAGATTAAAAGAAGTGAAATAGCAGATAAATTTCAGTGTGTTCCTTCTCAAATCAATTACGTAATCAATACCAGGTTTACAATCGAGAGAGGTTATGTTGTAGAGAGTAAGCGTGGAGGCGGTGGTTATATACGCATCATGAAAGTGGAATCGCAGGATTCCGTGCAACTTATTAACCAATTATTATCGCTTATTGGTTCTAGGGTAACCCAATCAATGGCTGAAGGAGTAATTTCCCGGCTGATGAATGAGGAAGTCATCAATGAAAGAGAAGCAAAGATTATGATGAGCGTCATAGATAGATCTGTGATTTATATCGACCTACCTGACCGCGATGAGCTTAGGTCAAGAATTTTAACTGCGATGCTTACGACTTTAAAATATAAATGAAACTGGCAGAGGTGATGAACGTTGATTTGCCAAGAATGTCATCAGAGGCCTGCTACCCTACACTTCACCAAAATCATCAATGGAAAAAAGACTGAAGTAATGATTTGTGAGAAATGTGCTCAGGAAAAAGGTGAGATGTTCATGGATGCAGGTGGACCTGTTTTTTCAATAAATAATTTATTAGCAGGATTGTTGAATATGGAGTCGAATATTCAACAGACAAAGGCAAATGCATTTCCGAAAACGGAAGAGGCGCGTTGCCCGCATTGTCATCGATCTTATAAAGAATTTGTCCATATTGGTAAGTTTGGCTGTGCCGAATGTTATAAAACATTCAATGATCAGTTAAACCCTATTTTAAAGAGGGTTCATAGCGGCAATACAGCACATATAGGGAAAATTCCAAAAAGGATTGGTGGCACCATATATCTTCGAAAGCAAATTCTGGACTTGAAAGAAGTTTTAAAGAAGCACATTAATGAAGAGGAGTTTGAGAAAGCGGCTGAGGTAAGAGATAAGGTCCGTTCCCTTGAAAAAAGGTATGAAGCACAAGAGGGAGGCGAGGAACTATGAGCTTGGAAAAGTTTGTAGAAAACGCCTTGAGTTCCTGGATGAGTGCCGAAGGGCCGGAGATGGATATTGTATTGAGTTCCAGGATTCGGTTAGCCAGGAATTTCAAAGACTTTACCTTCCCAACCTCCTTTTCTAACGAAGAAGCTAAAAAAATTATTGAATTGGTCAAAAAAAGAATTGAACAGGAAGTAACTCCGGAAATTGGAAAACTGGAACTTTTAGAGATTGACCAATTACAGCCACTGGAAAAGCGCGTTCTCGTTGAAAAACATTTAATCAGTCCTCATTTAGTTGAAGGTTCAGCGAAAAGCGCATGTCTTCTTTCGGAAAATGAAGAAATAAGTATCATGATAAACGAAGAGGATCATCTCCGTATTCAGTGTTTAATGTCGGGGTTGCAGCTAAAGGAAACCTTAAAGATTGCAAATGTTCTTGACGATTGGATTGAAGAATCCATAGACTATGCATATGATGAAGAAAGAGGATACCTAACTAGTTGTCCAACTAATGTGGGGACAGGATTAAGGGCCTCAGTCATGATGCATCTGCCCGGTCTGGTCCTTACACAGCAGATAAATAATATCATACCGGCTATCAATCAATTGGGGTTGGTGGTTCGAGGGATTTATGGAGAGGGCAGTCAAGCGTTGGGGAATATCTTTCAAATCTCTAATCAAATCACTCTTGGAAAGTCGGAGAGGGATATCGTTGAAGATCTAACGAGTGTAGTGCAGCAAATCATAGCTCAGGAACGCTCAGCGAGGGATGCATTAGTTAGGACTTCCCACATACAATTAGAAGATAGGGTTTTCCGTTCATATGGGATATTGTCCAATGCCCGAATCATTGAGACCAAGGAAGCAGCTACCTGTATCTCAGATGTTAGGCTAGGTATAGATCTTGGGTATATAAAAAATATTTCTAAAAGCATTCTTAATGAGTTGATGATTTTGACACAGTCGGGATTTTTACAAAAGTACGCAGGTGGCCCTTTAAGATCCCATGAAAGGGATATCCGCAGAGCAGCACTCATACGAGAACGCTTGAATTTAACGGAATCTACCTCCTCATAGAGGTCATTAACCTCTGAGTGAGTACCAATATTCATGTAATAGATTTGGGGCAAGAAGAAGCTTCTGCCATTACTTAGAGAATTGTCAGCAATTTTATTCAAAACGAAAATTCTTAAGGAGGAATTCCCTATGATGTTTGGTCGTTTTACTGAAAGAGCCCAGAAAGTATTAGCATTAGCCCAAGAAGAGGCAATCCGTTTAGGTCATAATAATATTGGCACGGAACATATTTTACTGGGCCTTGTCCGAGAAGGTGATGGCATTGCAGCCAAAGCGTTATATGCACTTGGATTGGGTCCGGATAAGATACAGAAAGAAGTGGAAAATTTAATTGGCCGTGGACAGGATACGGCTCAAACGATACATTATACCCCAAGAGCCAAGAAAGTCATTGAGCTTTCCATGGATGAGGCAAGAAAATTAGGTCACTCATATGTTGGAACAGAACATGTACTTCTAGGTTTGATACGAGAAGGGGAAGGTGTAGCTGCCCGCGTGTTGAATAATCTGGGAGTTAGCTTAAATAAAGCTCGACAGCAGGTATTACAACTTTTGGGAAGCAATGAATCAGGTGGTCATCAAGGTTCAGCTGCCTCAAATGCAAGCACACCGACTTTGGATGGCCTTGCCCGTGATTTAACCGCCATTGCCCGGGAAGGAAGCTTGGATCCCGTTATCGGAAGAAGTAAGGAAATACAGCGTGTCATTGAAGTTTTAAGCCGCCGTACAAAAAATAACCCAGTATTGATCGGTGAACCTGGGGTAGGTAAAACAGCCATTGCTGAAGGTCTTGCCCAACAGATCATCAATAATGAGGTACCTGAAATTTTACGTGATAAACGCGTAATGACACTTGATATGGGTACTGTTGTGGCTGGTACAAAATACCGTGGTGAATTTGAGGACCGATTGAAGAAAGTAATGGATGAAATTCGTCAAGCGGGTAATATCATCTTATTCATCGATGAATTGCACACATTGATTGGTGCAGGCGGTGCAGAAGGTGCCATCGATGCTTCGAATATCCTTAAACCATCATTGGCCCGTGGTGAATTACAATGTATCGGTGCTACTACTTTGGATGAGTACCGAAAGTATATTGAAAAAGATGCTGCGCTTGAACGTCGTTTCCAGCCAATCCAGGTCGATGAACCAACTATGCAAGAGTCCATTCAAATTCTAAAGGGTTTGCGTGACCGTTATGAAGCCCATCACCGTGTATCGATTACGGATGAAGCGATTGATGCCGCAGTCAAATTATCCGACCGTTATATTTCCGATCGCTTTTTACCGGATAAAGCGATTGACTTGATTGATGAAGCTGGATCCAAGGTTCGGTTGCGCTCATACACTACGCCTCCAAACTTAAAGGAACTTGAAGTGAAGCTAGATGATGTCCGTAAGGAAAAGGATGCTTCCGTTCAAAGCCAGGAATTTGAAAAAGCTGCATCGCTTCGCGATACAGAACAACGCTTAAGAGAACAATTGGAAGAAACGAAAAAGACTTGGAAAGAAAAACAAGGGCAAGAGAACAGTGAAGTGACTGTGGATGACATTGCACACGTCGTATCCAGCTGGACTGGAGTTCCAGTCACAAAACTGGCGCAAACAGAGTCAGATAAACTGCTTAATATGGAATCAATCCTCCACGATCGCGTAATCGGGCAGGAAGAGGCCGTCATTGCGGTTTCTAAAGCAGTACGGCGTGCAAGAGCAGGTTTGAAAGATCCTAAACGTCCAATTGGTTCATTCATCTTTCTGGGACCTACAGGGGTGGGTAAAACCGAGCTAGCCCGAGCTTTAGCTGAATCCATTTTTGGTGATGAAGATGCAATGATCCGCATTGATATGTCCGAATATATGGAGAAACATTCAACTTCACGTCTTGTTGGATCACCTCCAGGATATGTTGGATATGAAGAAGGCGGGCAGTTAACGGAAAAGGTGCGGAGGAAACCATATTCCGTCGTTCTGCTTGATGAAATAGAAAAGGCACATCCCGATGTCTTCAATATTCTTCTGCAAGTATTGGAAGACGGAAGACTGACGGATTCCAAGGGGCGTACTGTAGATTTCAGGAATACCATTCTGATTATGACATCGAATGTAGGGGCGTCTGCCTTAAAAACTGATAAGTATGTCGGCTTTAACATCCAGGATACTGGCCAGGACTACAAGAATATGAAAGGGAAAGTGATGGAAGAACTCAAACGTGCATTCCGTCCGGAATTCCTGAATCGTATTGACGAAACTATCGTTTTCCACTCATTAGAGAAGGACCATTTGAAACAAATCGTTACATTGATGTCGAATCAACTTACTACCCGTTTGAAAGAACAGGAAATTTACTTGGAGCTGACAGATGCGGCTAGAGAAAAAATTGCTACGGAAGGTTTTGATCCTGAATATGGGGCACGACCAATCCGCAGGGCACTTCAGAAGCATGTAGAAGATTATCTCTCCGAAGAGTTGCTTAAAGGTAATGTGAAAAAAGGGCAAACGGTCGTGATGGATGTTGTGAATAATGAGTTTGCAATCCGACAAGGCGAGCCTGTCAATATAAGTGAATAACCTGATTCTAAACTTCGAGGTACACGCAGATTTTTTTGCAGTGTACCTCTGTTTTTTATCCGTAGGTAGAAATGAGTATAAGTCGGACAAGGTAGAGTTAGAGTGGTTATTTTTTTAAAAAAACTTAGCCTTAAGAAGGTTTAAATAAAACAGAGGTATAATATCCTTAATATAGGTATTTTTTTCAAAGGAAGAGGAGTAATTTATGGCTGTAAAAAAGAAAACCAAATTTATGTGTCAGTCTTGTGGATATGAGTCAGCGAAATGGATGGGGAAATGCCCAGGATGCGGTGAATGGAACAAAATGGTCGAGGAAACTGAAATCGTTAAACCTGCTAGAAAAGGTGCATTTACCAATTCAGAGGTCAGAGGTTCCGGAGAGCGGGAGAAGGCAGCACCCATAACTACTATTCAATCAGAAAAAGAACCCCGGATTAAGACGGATTTAATGGAATTGAATCGTGCTCTTGGGGGCGGGATCGTACAGGGATCCCTTGTTTTGATTGGGGGGGATCCGGGTATCGGTAAATCGACCCTACTTTTGCAGGTATCTTCCCAATTGGCGCATAAACAGAAAAAAGTGCTTTATATATCAGGCGAAGAATCAGTCAAGCAGACCAAGTTGAGAGCGGATCGGCTTGGGACCATGTCAGAAAATCTACTGGTTTATGCTGAAACCGATATGGACTATATCCAACAGGCGATTACAGAGGTGAAACCGGATTTGGTCATTATTGACTCCATTCAAACGGTGTACCATTCGGAGGTTACATCTGCTCCGGGAAGCGTTTCACAAGTGAGGGAGTGCACAGCCTCACTCATGCGTATTGCTAAAACGAATGGGATTGCGATCTTTATCGTCGGGCATGTTACAAAGGAAGGTGCCATTGCAGGGCCTCGGCTGCTTGAGCATATGGTAGACACCGTTTTATATTTCGAGGGAGAAAGACACCATACATATCGAATTATACGTGCGGTCAAGAACCGCTTTGGTTCGACGAATGAGATGGGTATTTTTGAAATGAAAGAACATGGCTTGGAAGAGGTTGCGAATCCATCGGAAATTTTCCTTGAAGAACGGTCGCAAGGAGCGTCTGGTTCTACAGTCGTTGCATCCATGGAAGGAACAAGGCCAGTGCTTGTCGAAATTCAAGCATTGATTTCACCTACGAGTTTTGGCAATCCAAGGCGGATGGCCACAGGGATTGACCACAATCGGGTTTCGCTCTTAATGGCTGTTCTGGAAAAGAGGGTGGGCCTGTTGCTCCAAAATCAAGATGCGTATTTAAAGGTTGCTGGTGGTGTCAAGCTGGATGAACCGGCAATTGATCTCGCTGTCGCAATCAGCATTGCCTCGAGCTTCCGTGATAAACCAACAAAACCTGCCGATTGCATCATTGGTGAAGTGGGGCTGACAGGGGAGGTAAGAAGGGTGTCACGAATTGAGCAAAGGGTGCAGGAAGCAGCAAAACTAGGGTTTGAGCGGGTTATAATACCGGCGAATAATATAGGGGGATGGACTGCGCCAAAAGGTATTAAGATCGTTGGTGTTTCATCGGTTTCAGAGGCTCTTCAACAAGTGTTAGGGGGTTAAGTATGACAGATAAAAAAGGGTATGAGAAAACAAAACTGGAGATTCTGCAAATTGTAGCTCCGGGTACCCCGCTTCGGGAGGGTATTGAAAATGTCCTGAGGGCAAATACGGGTGGTTTGATAGTGGTCGGATATAACGAGAAGGTTCGAACGATTGTAGATGGAGGCTTCGAAATTAACTGTAACTGTACCCCAAGTACATTGTATGAGCTGGCGAAGATGGACGGGGCCATCATTTTAAATGAAAAGGCCGATACGATCATTTTCGCAAATGCCCAATTAGTTCCCGATAATAGTACACCTTCCACAGAAACGGGAATGCGGCATCGGACAGCGGAACGTGTAGCAAGGGAGACCAAATCGTTGGTCATTGCAATCTCACAACGTCGGAATGTCATAACTTTATATCAAGGCAATTTCCGGTATGCCCTCAAAGATATAGGAGTCATACTCGCCAAGGCTAATTTAGCTATTCAAACCTTGGAAAAATACAAGGTGGTTCTACAGCAGAGCATATCGGTATTAGGAGCACTGGAGTTTGAGGAAATCGTGACCTATGCCGACCTTTTGCAGGTATTTCACCGTTATGTAATGGTACTCAGAATCAAGGCGGAGCTATTAACGTATCTTAATGAGCTTGGCACGGAAGGAAGATTGATCCGTCTGCAGATGAATGAGATCCTGGCGGATATTGAAACGGAAGGGAAGTGGCTTATCAAGGATTATACCTCCAGCAATGATGAAAAACCTGAGGAAATCATTTCTCGGCTTCAAGAGTTGGCGATGCAGGAAAAACTGGACGAAAGCATACTTCTAAAGGTGCTGGGCTATCACGGATACATACATCTTGATGAGTCAGTACACCCCCGTGGTTACCGTATTCTTCATAAAATCCCACGCTTGCCGGGTTTGATCATCGAAAATTTAGTGAAACAGTTCGGAAGCTTTAGCGAAGTCAATAAAGCAACGGTTGAAAACCTTGACGATGTAGAGGGTATTGGCGAAGTCCGTGCCAATAAAATTAAAGAGGGGCTCCGTATTTTAAAAAATCAACTGGTTACAAATAGAAGGATGTAATGTGCAGCTTGCCATCAAAATTTTCCTGAATTAGCTTGAAATGAATAGTGTTTATTTTTGACACTCAAAACTCAGGGTGCTAGGCTAATATTACGAAATAGAGAAGGAGTCATATTTGTAAATCCACTAATTCCTTAGGTGAATTTCACGTATATAATGAAAACGAATTTTCGAAGGTTTCATTTTATTTTATTGGTCAATAATGAATAGAGGGAGGTGAAAGGGATGTTAAAACGCATTATACAAGCATGCTTCTTAATAGTCGGCGGAACACTTGGAATGTTACTTATTCCAGAATTATTAATTGTTTTACATGCAGATGATATTGCTTTAATAAACAATCCTTATGTAAGTGTACTGTTGGGTGCCATTATCTTTTATCTTATTACTTTTTGGGCAGTAGATCATGTGATCTATTTTATGAAGTGGCTGGAGGAACAGCTTGTTAAGATACCAATTACGGACATAATCTTTGGCAGCGTCGGTCTTTTAGTGGGGCTGCTTGCGGCGTTCCTGGTTGGCTCCGCCTTCAGTGCCATCAAGGTGGTTCCGATCATCCTTACGCTTTTATTTGGTTATCTTGGTTTCCAGGTGGGCTTTAAAAAACGGGATGAACTATTGAATCTATTCACGAAAAATAATAAGAAAAAGAATTCCGAGGGTGAAGCAGGCGAAGAGGATGAAGAGGGTTATAGCAAGCGGCTGAAGATTCTCGATACAAGCGTCATCATTGACGGCAGAATTGCGGATATCTGTCAGACAGGATTTCTAGAGGGGACCATAGTCATCCCTCAATTCGTATTAAACGAACTACAGCACATTGCTGATTCATCTGATGCCTTGAAAAGGAATCGTGGAAGACGTGGTTTGGATATCCTTAATCGGATTCAAAAAGACCTTCCGATTAAGGTGGAGATGTACGAGGGAGATTTTGAAGATATTCAGGAAGTGGACAGTAAACTGGTGAAGCTTGCCAAAATATCGGGCGGAATGGTCGTTACCAATGATTTCAATTTAAATAAAGTATGTGAGTTTCAAAATGTGGCGGTCCTTAATATTAATGACCTGGCCAATGCCGTTAAACCTGTTGTACTTCCTGGGGAAGAGATGAATGTACAGGTCATTAAGGACGGGAAAGAGCAGAACCAGGGCATCGCTTATTTAGACGATGGTACAATGATCGTTGTCGAGGGTGGCCGTGACCATATTGGAAAACGCATCGATGTACTTGTCACAAGTGTACTGCAAACCTCTGCAGGTCGTATGATATTCGCTAAACCGAAACTATTAGAAAAAGCATTATAAAGAAGAGTAGGAGAAACCGTCATGTTTTATGAAGTAGTGATACCTGCAGCTGGACAAGGAAAAAGAATGAAGGCGGGCAAGAATAAACTTTTTATTGAACTATCGGGTATCCCGATTATTGTTTATACACTACGTGTCTTCGAAGAAGATCCTGACTGTCGGGGGATTATCCTTTCGATAAACCCGGCAGAAAAGGATTATTTCAGTCAATTGATATCAAAGTATGGGCTTAAAAAGGTCAAGAAACTCGTCATGGGCGGCAAGGAGCGCCAACAAAGCGTTTATAATGGTCTGCAACATGCAGGAGAAGAAATCATCCTGGTCCATGACGGAGCTCGCCCTTTTATCGATCTAGGGCAAATCAGTGAATTGACTACCGCCGCTTCCCTTCATGGAGGTGCCGTTATTGCAGTGCCAGTTAAGGATACGATTAAAAAAGCGGCAAACAAAAAGGTATTGGAAACGGTGGAACGATCAAGCTTGTGGGCGGTACAAACTCCACAGGCTTTTCGTGTATCCATATTAAAAAGGGCGTATGAAGAGGCAGAGGCTGAAGCATTTTTAGGGACGGACGATGCAAGTTTGCTAGAACGGATCAATGAACAGGTAGTTATTATTGAGGGCAATTATGATAATATTAAAATTACGACTCAGGAAGACCTTTATTTTGCAGAAGCGATTTTACATAAAAAACATGGAAAATGATGATTGGGGAGAATGATATGTTTCGAATTGGACAAGGATATGACGTTCATCAGCTTGTTGAGGGAAGACCTTTGATTATTGGAGGAATTACTATTCCGCATGAGAAAGGTTTGCTAGGTCATTCTGATGCGGATGTCCTTCTGCATACTGTTGCTGATGCTTGCTTGGGGGCAATTGGTGCAGGTGATATCGGAAAGCATTTTCCGGATACGGATCCTGAATTTAAAGATGCCGATTCGGCAAAACTGCTGCAGTATATTTGGGCGATTGTAAAAAAAGAAGGATATACCCTAGGCAATGCGGATTGTACAATCATTGCACAAAGCCCGAAAATGGCACCATATATTGAAGCGATGCGAGGCAGGATTGCAGAACTTTTAGATGCCTCGATAGATAGAATTAATGTAAAGGCGACCACTACTGAGAAACTTGGGTTTACAGGCAGAAGCGAAGGAATCGCGGCACAGGCTGTTGTCTTATTAGTTAAATCTAACTAAATTCATTTTTAGAGTGGATGCCTTTATCCCAATGTATATAAATGATAAAATAAACAATAGAAAAGAACGACTGGGAGGTCTATATATATCATGAGCAGCGATATTCGAGTTCGCTATGCACCGAGTCCTACTGGACATTTACATATAGGTAATGCACGGACGGCTTTATTTAATTATTTATACGCACGAAATAAAGGCGGGAAGTTCATCATCCGCATTGAAGATACCGACCAAAAGAGGAATATTGAAGGCGGCGAGGAAAGTCAGCTTAAATATTTGAAATGGCTTGGAATGGACTGGGATGAAGGTGTTGATGTTGGCGGTGAATACGGTCCATATCGTCAATCCGAACGGAACGACCTTTATCAGGAATTATATCAAGAACTTTTAGGTAAGGGTTTGGCTTATAAATGCTATTGTACGGAAGAAGAGCTTGAAGCAGAGCGAGAAGGACAGGTCGAACGGAACGAAACGCCAAAATATTCAGGGAAGTGCAAGCATTTAACTGAAGAAGAGCAAGCGAAACTGGTGGCTGAAGGAAGAAAACCAAGCATTCGCTTTGCCGTTCCAGCGGGGAAAGTCCTTACTTTCAAAGATATGGTTAAGGATGACGTTTCGTTTGAAACAGATGGTTTTGGTGATTTTGTTATCGTTAAAAAAGATGGAATCCCAACCTATAACTTTGCAGTGGCAGTCGATGATCACTTGATGAAGATTTCCCATGTCCTGCGTGGTGATGACCATATCTCCAATACTCCAAAACAATTGATGATTTATGAAGCATTTGGATGGGAACCGCCGGTATTCGGACATATGACGCTGATTGTAAACGAAAGCAGGAAGAAACTGAGTAAACGTGATGAGTCGATCATTCAATTCATTGAGCAATATGAAGAGCTTGGTTATGTACCTGAAGCTTTATTCAATTTCATTACGTTACTAGGATGGTCTCCGGTCGGGGAGGAAGAGATTTTCACGAAAGAAGAGTTCATTAATCTTTTCGATGCAGATCGATTGTCTAAATCACCTGCACTTTTCGATAAGCAAAAGCTTACATGGATGAATAACCAATACGTGAAGCAATTGGAAAGCGATCGTGCAGTGGAGTTGTCAATGCCTCACTTAATTAAAGCAGGGAAGGTTTCGGAGACACTAACTGCTGAAGAAGCGGAGTGGGTACACGGCCTAGTTTCCCTTTTTCAAGAGCAGATGAGCTATGGAGCGGAAATAGTTGAGCTATCTGAACTGTTTTTCAAGGATGAGGTCGAGTTCGAGCCAGAAGCTAAGGAAGTGTTGGCTGAAGAACAGGTACCTGAAGTCATGAAAGCTTTCCTTCAGGAAATCGAGGGGCTTGAAGAATTTAAAGCGGACGAAATCAAGAAGTCGATAAAAGCGGTACAAAAAAGCACAGGGCATAAAGGGAAAAAATTATTCATGCCGATAAGGGCTGCCGTCACGGGTCAAACACATGGCCCTGACTTGCCTAAGGCGATTTCATTACTGGGCAAAGAAAAAATTAAACAGCGAATTCAGAGTATTTTATATTAACAATTTGTCGAAAATGTAATATAGTATTTAATAATCTTACAAAAGAACGCGTAGATGGGGAGAAGTAAGCAAACGAAGCTTTTTAGAGAGAACCATAACCTGCTGAAAGTGGTTCAAGCCTCTCGTTTTCTGAAATGCACCCTTGAGTCCTTTGCTGAACTAACCTATAGTAGGCACAGGCGGAATGTCCTCCGTTACAGGGATTAAAGTTGGGGATGAAAAAAACAGGGGAAAGCTTTACCTGCTTCGTACATCCCAAACAGAGTGGAACCGCGCTAAAAGCGTCTCTGTCTATTTGGACAGAGACGCTTTTTTATATGCTTTAAAAGCTTCAAAGGGGATGTTGGAAAAGGGACATAGGGGGGAATCATTTTGTTAAAGATGTTTAAAGAGGATATCGAAGTGGTTTTTGATCAAGATCCTGCTGCACGCAGTTATTTCGAAGTCATTTTGACGTATGCGGGTTTACATGCTATTTGGAGCCATAGGATGGCTCACGCACTATTTAAGAAGAAGTTCTTTTTCCTGGCGAGAAGTATATCTCAAATCAGTCGGTTTTTTACCGGAATTGAAATCCATCCAGGGGCCACCATTGGCCGTCGTTTCTTCATTGACCACGGAATGGGGATCGTCATTGGCGAAACTTGTGAAATTGGTGACAATGTGTCTGTCTTTCAGGGTGTAACCCTAGGGGGGACGGGAAAGGAAAAGGGAAAACGTCATCCTACGATAAAGGATAATGTGTTGATTGCAACAGGAGCAAAAGTGCTGGGTTCCATTACTGTTGGTGAAAACTCCAAAATCGGTGCCGGATCAGTCGTTTTAAAGGAAGTGCCACCTAATTCAACAGTTGTGGGCATTCCAGGTAAAGTGGTCATTCAAGATGGTATCAAAATCAACAAAGACCTAAATCATTGTGATCTTCCTGATCCAATCAATGATCGCTTTAAGGAATTGGATAGCGAGATCAGGTCCTTAAGAGCGAAGCTGGCTGAACAGAAGCAGGAAGAAAGGAGTCTATAATATGGCGATTAAAATATATAACACAGCTACAAGAAAAAAGGAAACCTTCGTCCCAATTGAAGAGGGAAAGGTGAAAATGTACGTATGTGGACCCACTGTCTACAATTACATTCATATTGGGAATGCAAGACCGGCAATCGTTTTTGACACCGTTCGTAGGTATTTGGATTACCGTGGATATGATGTGCAATTCGTTTCGAACTTTACGGATGTGGATGATAAGCTGATTCGTGCGGCAAAAGAATTGGGGGAAGATGTCCCAACCATATCAGAGCGATTCATCAAGGCTTATTTTGAAGACGTTTCGGCATTGGGCTGCAAAAAAGCGGATGCTCACCCAACCGTAATGGAGAACATGGATGCAATCATTGAATTCATCTCGGCATTAATTGAGAAAGGATTCGCTTATGAATCTGAAGGGGATGTGTATTACCGCACTCGTAAGTTTGATGGGTATGGAAAACTTTCACATCAGTCCATCGATGAGCTGCGAGTGGGGGCCCGTATTGAAATTGGGGAGAAAAAACAAGATGCCCTTGATTTTGCCCTTTGGAAAGCGGCCAAGGATGATGAAATATCTTGGGAGAGCCCATGGGGGAGAGGGCGTCCTGGCTGGCATATCGAGTGCTCCGCAATGGTCAAAAAGTATTTGGGGGATACAATCGATATTCATGCAGGAGGTCAAGATCTAGCTTTCCCGCATCATGAAAATGAAATTGCACAATCCGAAGCATTAACAGGCAAGACCTTTGCGAATTATTGGATGCATAACGGGTATATAAATATTGAGAATGAAAAAATGTCTAAGTCCTTAGGCAATTTCGTTCTTGTTCATGACATCATTCAGAAGCATGACCCACAAGTGTTACGCTTCTTCATGTTATCCGTTCATTACCGTCATCCCATCAATTATAGTGAAGAAGTGCTTGAAAATGTAAAAGCGTCTCTTGATCGGTTACGGACATCTTATCAAAACTTAAAGCATCGTCTTCAAGTAAGCGACGGATTGACTGAGAATAATGATGTTTGGTTGGAGAAACTTAATGAATTACATGAACAATTCACTAAGGAAATGGACGATGATTTTAACACTGCTAATGCAATTTCCATACTCTTTGAACTTTCCAAACAGGCAAATTATTACTTGATGGAGAAAAATACAGACAGGGAAGTCATTGATGCGTTCCTTGAAAAATTCAATATCTTATTTTCTGTCCTAGGTTTGTCCCTTGAAGAAGAGGGGCTTTTGGATGAAGAAATTGAAGGTTTGATCCAGCAGAGGATTCAAGCGCGGAAAGACCGCAATTTTGGGTTATCTGATGAAATTCGTGATCGATTGAAAAACATGAACATCATATTAGAGGATACCCCTCAAGGTACAAGATGGAAAAGAGGGTAATTAATGCTTCATTACGATAGTAAGGTAGATGCTAAAATGCTGAACAGTCTTGCTTTAGCTTATATAGGTGATGCCGTATACGAAACGTATATCCGGCATCATCTCATTCAAAAAGGAGCGGTCAAGCCCAATCTTCTTCACAAAAAAGCTACATCTTTTGTAACGGCTAAGGCTCAAAATAAAATTATCCATTTTTTCCTGGAGTCAGATTGGTTATCGGAAGAGGAATCCGCCGTCGTTCGGCGCGGCCGAAATGCAAAATCCGGTACTGTACCGAAGAATACAGATGTGCAAACGTATCGTTACAGTACAGCCTTTGAGGCACTAATGGGATTTTTGTATTTATCCGGTCGGATAGAAAGAATGGAAGAACTTATCAAAAAATCTATTGAATACATTGAAGAAGAAAAGGGGAGTAACCCATGAGCGAAGAATATATCATTGGCAGAAACCCCGTATTGGAAGCTCTTCGCTCCGAACGGGACATTAATAAAATTTGGATAGCTGAGGGCTCACAAAAAGGCTCGATGCTTCCACTCATCGGTCTGGCTAAGGAAAAGAAGGTATTCGTGCAAATCGTACCGAAGAAAAAAATTGACCAAATGGCAGAAGGCATCCATCAAGGTGTTGTCGCACAAGTTGCTGCATATGAATATGTGGAATTGGATGACTTATTCGCAAAAGCGGCTGAACGGGATGAAGCACCTTTTTTCATGATTCTTGATGAAGTTGAAGATCCGCATAATTTAGGTTCAATCATGAGGACCGCTGATGCAGTCGGGGCCCATGGAATCATCATTCCGAAAAGAAGAGCGGTGGGCTTGACGGCAACTGTGGCCAAAGCCTCGACGGGTGCAATCGAATATATTCCGGTAGCTCGCGTTACAAATTTGGCAAGGGCAGTCGAAGAGTTGAAAGAGCGTGGAGTATGGATAGTAGGTACCGATGCGAAAGGAAGCGATGATTACCGTAACATGGACGGAAAGATGCCTATCGGACTTGTTATCGGTAGTGAAGGAAAAGGTATGGCCCGGTTAATGAAGGATAAATGTGATTTTCTCATCCGTCTCCCTATGGCAGGACAAGTAACATCGTTAAATGCATCGGTAGCAGCCGGTTTATTGATGTATGAGGTTTATAGAAAAAGAAATCCCCTAGGGCAATGATGGGATGAATATTCTGTTGGTGGACGGTTATAACATTATTGGAGCCTGGCCGGAACTGAGAGAATTAAAAGAAAGGGATCTTGCTGCTGCAAGAGACCGGTTGATTGAAATGATGGCGGAATATCAAGCATTTACCGGATACCGTGTAATTATCGTATTTGATGCTCAATACGTTCAGGGAATTGCCCGTATATTCAAAAATCACAAAGTTGACGTAATTTTTACAAAAGAAAATGAGACTGCCGATGAAAGAATAGAAAAGATGGCCATTGAACTGAATAACGTCAAAACGCAAATTCAAGTGGCAACCTCTGACTTCACGGAACAGTGGGTGATCTTTGGTCAAGGGGCTCTAAGGAAATCTGCTCGTGAATTGCTTATTGAAATGGAAGAAATTCAAGGGGAAATCAAGAAAGATGTAAGAAAAACAACGACGATAAAACCTGCAGCTAAAATTCCTTTAAGTGAAGAAGTGGCAGAAATTTTCGAAAAATGGCGCCGGGGTAAAATTTGAACCATTGACGGGTAAATTTTACCTGCTGTATAATATTTCTATCTGAGTCAGGTCAGGGGGATATAATGTGGGTCTCAAATTCGGAATGAAACTGAACGAAAAGTATCTGCAGTTTGAGGATGATGAATTGATAAGGTTGGTACACACTGGAGACAGTGAAGCGCTGGATTATTTGATCCAAAAGTATCGTAATTTTGTTAGAGCAAAGGCAAGGACTTATTTCTTAATTGGTGCAGATAAGGAAGACATCGTGCAAGAAGGTATGATTGGTTTATATAAAGCCGTCCGTGATTTTAAAGGGGATAAGTTATCTTCCTTTAAAGCATTTGCAGAACTGTGCATTACGAGGCAGATCATTACAGCTATCAAAACAGCAACACGTCAAAAACATATTCCGCTCAATTCCTATGTTTCCCTGGACAAACCCATTTATGATGAGGAATCGGACCGAACTCTAATGGATATTATATCGGGTACGAAAGTTTTGGACCCGGAAGAACTGATCATCAACCAAGAAGAGTTTGACGATATCGAATTAAAGATGGCTGAGCTCCTGAGTGATCTTGAGAGAAAAGTGTTAGCTCTTTACCTGGATGGACAAACCTACCAAGAAATTTCGGAAGAGTTGAACCGGCATGTTAAGTCAATCGACAACGCCCTTCAGCGGGTGAAAAGAAAGCTCGAGCGCTATCTGGAAGTAAGGGAAATCAGTTTATAATCCCTCCGCTTTTTCCGCTTAATTTCATCTGTCCCTTCTCCACATGGTAGTTTATTATTCACTATGTTAGAAACCGATATTTTGATTTCCGGTATCCATAATGGGCTAAACCTGCTTTGATATTGACAATAAAAGACAGCCGTGATAAGGTTTTATGGATATAGTAGATAGGATAGGTGTATCTAATGCGAAAAAAAATAGTTCTTGCCTGCATTGATTGCG
This sequence comes from Peribacillus sp. YIM B13482, assembly GCF_042787975.1. Taxonomy (NCBI): domain Bacteria; kingdom Bacillati; phylum Bacillota; class Bacilli; order Caryophanales; family Bacillaceae; genus Peribacillus; species Peribacillus sp. YIM B13482. Next base: position 43,949 of record NZ_JBHZPF010000028.1, on the reverse strand, counting down.
GTTCAAGAAATTATAGTTATGAGAGCAAACAATCGACAAGCGGCGAACGCCTGGAAATCAAGAAATTTTGCAGTACGTGCAACTCACACTCGATTCATAAAGAAACGAAATAACCGTTTTATAAATAGATTGACAGAAGCTTCTAATGCTTGGAGGTACATTCATGAAACGTTTTACCGAATTTTTCAGCGGTGTCGCTCGCGAAATGCAAAAAGTAAGCTGGCCGAAACGCAAGGAGCTTACCAAATATACAATCGTGGTAGTAACGACTGTATTGTTTATGGCTTTTTTCTTTACAGTGGTCGATTTGGGCATTTCCGAATTAATTCGCCTAGTTATTGAATAAGAGATTCGAAAATAAGGTATAATAGTGATAGAATAATATGTGTCAGCAGAAAAGCCCGGAAACGGGTTTTTTAATTTGTCTTTTTTATGAAGTGAAGAAGTTCCAAATCGAGCACTGCTGTAATATGAATCATCACAATATATTCTAGTTAAGCCGGGATGACGCCGGAATTGGCTTTTTGGCTAAAACGTTCAAAGATAAAGATTAATAAAGAAAATGATTGATTGCAGGGAGGGAAGGACTTTAAAGTCCTAACACATGGAAAAGAATTGGTATGTAGTTCACACCTATTCAGGTTACGAGAACAAAGTTAAGGCTAACTTGGAAAAACGTGTGGAAACTATGGGGATGGAAGATAAGATCTTTCGCGTTGTAGTTCCAGAAGAAGAAGAAACGGAAATGAAAGATGGCAAAAAGAAAGTGACCAAAAAGAAAGTATTTCCAGGTTATGTATTAGTTGAGATCATCATGACGGATGATTCTTGGTATGTAGTCCGGAATACACCTGGTGTAACAGGTTTCGTAGGTTCATCTGGAGCTGGGTCAAAACCGACTGCGTTGCTACCGGAAGAAATTGAAGTCGTTCTTAAACGAATGGGCGTAGATGAAAGTAAATTCGAAGTTGATTTTGAAATCGGCGAAACCGTTCAAGTTAAAGAAGGACCTTTTGCAACCTTTGCAGGGCCGATTGAAGAACTTGATAAAGATAAAGGTAAAGTAAGGGTCCTAGTCAATATGTTCGGCCGTGATACACCGGTTGAACTTGATTTTAATCAAGTGGAAAAATTATAAACGGAAAAAAACTTGAAATTACCTTTTGAAAGTGGTAAAATTTCAAAGGTCAGTATGTTTCAATTTTTAGGCCTCAACGATACAAGCATTCTTTATTAATATATAAAGAATTCAAGATGAGTGGGAGGGTATACCCCTATTACCACATCACGGACTTATAAGGAGGTGTGTCTCGTGGCTAAAAAAGTAATTAAAATGGTTAAATTGCAAATTCCTGCTGGTAAAGCGAATCCGGCACCGCCAGTCGGTCCTGCATTAGGTCAAGCTGGTGTAAACATCATGGGATTCTGTAAGGAGTTCAACGCTCGTACAGCAGATCAAGCTGGTCTAATTATTCCTGTTGAAATCACGGTATTTGAAGACCGTTCATTTACATTCATTACAAAAACTCCACCGGCTGCAGTATTGCTTAAGAAAGTAGCTGGTATCGAGTCTGGTTCTGGTGAACCTAACCGTAATAAAGTTGCTACAGTCAAGCGTGATCAAGTGCGCGAGATTGCTGAAACTAAAATGCCTGACCTAAACGCTGCAAGCGTTGAAGCTGCAATGCGTATGGTTGAAGGTACTGCTCGCAGCATGGGTATTGTCATCGAAGACTGATCCATGTAATTGCTATTTGTTTCTACGGGGTTGCGATTGATACTCGCAACCTTTATTCGTGGGAGGTTATTCCGTTAAAACCACAATTTAGGAGGATTTATATCATGGCGAAAAAAGGTAAAAAGTATCTTGAAGCAGCTAAGCTTGTAGAAGTTTCTAAGGCTTATGCTGTAACTGAAGCAATCGAAGTTGCTAAAAAAGCAAACTTCGCAAAATTCGATGCGACTGTTGAAGTGGCTTTCCGTTTAGGCGTAGACCCTAAGAAAGCTGACCAACAAATTCGTGGAGCGGTTGTTCTACCGAATGGTACTGGTAAAACTCAACGCGTATTAGTATTCGCTAAAGGCGAAAAAGCAAAAGAAGCGGAAGCTGCTGGTGCTGACTACGTTGGTGAATCTGACTTCATCAACAAAATCCAACAAGGATGGTTCGAATTCGATGTAATCGTTGCGACTCCAGACATGATGGGTGAAGTTGGTAAACTTGGCCGCGTATTAGGACCTAAAGGTTTAATGCCTAACCCTAAAACTGGCACAGTAACATTCGACGTAACAAAAGCTGTTAATGAAATCAAGGCTGGTAAAGTTGAATACCGCGTAGATAAAGCTGGAAACATCCATGCTCCAATCGGTAAAGTATCTTTCGAGGATGCTAAACTAGTGGAAAACTTCACTACTATCTATGATACATTAATGAAAGTTAAACCTGCGGCTGCTAAAGGAACTTACATGAAAAACGTTTCTGTAACAACTACAATGGGCCCTGGTGTGAAAGTTGATCCTTCTACTTTCAATAAATAATTGACATTCCAAAACTATTATTGTTATAATAAGTTTTGTTGTGAATAAATGAATATCATTTGTACCGTAGACAGTAGGTGCTCCATTCGAGCTTAATTCCCTGCCGAGGTAATTCGATAATAATAGTCCTTGACTATGACTTTTGAAATTACTGCCTTCATGTCTGCAATAGAGATGAAGGCTTTTTCTTTGAAACGGTATAAATGTTTTCAAGCAAATCTACAGGAGGTGTAAGGATGAACGCAATTATTGAACAAAAGCAAAAAATCGTTGCTGAGATTACTGATAAATTAACTGCAAGCCAATCAACAGTAGTTGTTGACTACCGTGGATTGACTGTTGCTGAATTAACAGAACTTCGTAAGCAACTTCGTGAAGCTGGCGTTGAGTTTAAGGTTTACAAAAACTCTTTAACTCGTCGTGCTGCTGAAAGTGCTGAACTTAGCGCTTTGAACGAATCATTAACAGGACCAAACGCAATTGCATTCTCAAATGAAGATGTTATTGCGCCAGCAAAAATCCTTAACGATTTTGCGAAAAAACATGAAGCGTTAGAAATCAAAGCTGGAGTTATCGAAGGAAATGTTGCAACTGCAGAAGAAATTAAAGCTCTTGCAGAACTACCTTCACGCGAAGGCCTACTTTCAATGCTACTCAGCGTGCTACAAGCACCTATGCGCGGACTTGCTCTTGCTACAAAAGCAGTTGCAGATCAAAAAGAAGAACAAGGCGCGTAAGCTAACCGCTTATTTAGCCTATTGATTCAAAAAAAAACCAACCATTTCGAGGAGGAAATAACAATGACTAAAGATCAAATCTTAGAAGCAGTTAAAAACATGACTGTTTTAGAATTAAACGACCTTGTAAAAGCAATCGAAGAAGAATTTGGCGTAACTGCTGCTGCACCTGTAGCTGTAGCTGCTGCTGGTGGCGCTGCTGCTGAAGAGCAAACTGAGTTTGATGTAATCCTTACATCTGCTGGAGACCAAAAAATCAAAGTTATCAAAGCTGTACGTGAAGTAACAGGTCTTGGACTTAAAGAAGCAAAAGAACTTGTTGACAACACTCCAAAAGCAATCAAAGAAGGCGCTTCTAAAGAAGAAGCTGAAGAAGTTAAAGCTAAACTTGAAGAAGTTGGAGCTGGCGTTGAAGTTAAGTAATCTTGCATAAACAAAAAGCTCGCTATCACTGGCGGGCTTTTTTCTTCATTTTAAAGAAAATGACGGAAATTTGCCGTTAATGGTTTGATTAAAAGGGTTTGGTCAAACATCCCGGCATGCAAGCATCCATTCTTCAAATCTCTTCTCAATAAATCTTCAATATTCCTTTCTGATAGGGGGAGATGACTCTGACAGAGCATTACTACTCACATAAACCGGATGTCGTAAGCAATCCGAAATTTTGGGATTTTACATTAAAGGGACGTACCTTTCGCTTCAAAAGTGATAATGGTGTTTTTTCGAAAAAAGAAGTTGATTTCGGATCGCGTCTTTTGGTTGAAAGTTTTAACCTAGATGAAGCTGTGGAAGGAGATATTCTTGATGTTGGTTGCGGTTATGGACCAATCGGAATATCGATTGCGGCAGCTTATCCCGATAGAACGATAGAAATGATTGATATAAATAGCCGGGCAGTTGAATTGTCAAAAGAGAATGCCGCTTCTAATGGGATTGCAAATGTAAAGATTTACGCAAGTGATCGTTTTGACAAAGTTGGCTCCAATCAATTCGCGGCAATTCTTACGAACCCTCCCATTCGCGCAGGCAAAAGTGTAGTCCACGAAATTTTAGAAGAAGGCTATCGCAGTTTGGTGGCTGGTGGAGAATTATGGGTTGTCATTCAAAAAAAACAAGGAGCTCCATCCGCTATGGATAAAATGGAGCAATTATTTGGAAATATTGAAGTGCCCGTTAAGAAAAAAGGTTACTATATACTATTATCCAAAAAGGTTTGACTCTAAATTTTCGCTATGTTAGTATTATAAAATGCATATATATAATTCCGTAACTATGCAATTTTTATACCATTGGTGTATAACCAATGGATAATATGGGAAAAATATATAAATAATAGTTCGTTTTATGAGAAATAGTGGTTTTTAAAATAAAAACCATTTTCTTTTTGTCTATGGAAATGATTCCTTTTCCGAGGCAATTGGATCCTTATAACGCTTGATTTAAGGGGTGAATCAGTTGACAGGTCAACTTGTTCAGTATGGACGACACCGCCAACGTAGAAGTTATGCAAGAATTAGTGAGGTTTTGGATCTTCCGAATCTGATTGAAATTCAAACAGCTTCTTATCAATGGTTTCTAGATGTAGGTTTAAAGGAAATGTTCCAGGATATTTCTCCTATTGAGGATTTTACAGGTAATTTATCGTTAGAATTCATCGATTACAGCTTAGCTGAGCCGAAGTATTCTGTAGAAGAAACAAAAGAACGCGATGTTACGTATTCTGCACCGCTTCGAGTGAAAGTGCGCCTTGTTAACAAAGAAACAGGGGAAGTGAAAGACCAGGATGTATTTATGGGCGACTTCCCGCTGATGACTGAAACAGGTACATTTGTAATCAATGGTGCTGAACGGGTAATTGTATCCCAATTAGTGCGCTCACCGAGTGTTTACTACAATGGGAAAATGGATAAAAACGGTAAGCTTGGATTCTCTGCGACCGTTATTCCTAACCGTGGTGCATGGCTTGAATATGAAACAGACGCCAAGGATGTTGTGTATGTTCGAATCGATCGCACCAGGAAATTGCCTATCACGGTATTGATGCGTGCCCTTGGATTCGGAACAGATCAAGAAATCATTGATTTGATTGGAGACAACGAATACCTTCGCAACACTCTTGAAAAGGATAACACCGAGAGTGTAGAAAAAGCATTGCTAGAAATCTATGAGCGTCTACGCCCAGGTGAACCACCTACTGTCGATAACGCGAAAAGTCTTTTAGTATCCCGCTTTTTTGATCCAAAACGTTATGATTTAGCAAATGTAGGTCGTTATAAAATAAACAAAAAACTGCATATTAAGAACCGTTTATTCGGACAGCGTATTGCAGAGACCTTGATTGATCCTGAAACAGGAGAAATCATCGTGGAAAAAGGTACAATGCTTGATCGTCGGACTCTTGATAGGATCCTGCCTCATATCGAAGCTGGAATCGGATTCAAAACATTCCATCCATCAGGTGGTGTAGTAGAAGAAGAAACTCTTCTTCAACCTATTAAAGTGTTTGCACCAAATGATGCTGAAGGCGAAAAAGTAATCAATATCATCGGTAATGCCTATGTGACCGACCAGGTCAAAAACATTACTCCAGCTGATATCATTTCTTCCATTAGTTATTTCTTTAACTTATTGCATGGTGTGGGAATCACGGATGACATTGACCATTTAGGTAACCGTCGTCTGCGTTCCGTTGGTGAATTGCTGCAAAACCAATTTAGAATTGGTTTATCCCGTATGGAGCGTGTCGTTCGTGAAAGAATGTCTATTCAGGATACGAATACAATTACTCCGCAGCAACTAATTAACATTCGCCCAGTAATTGCATCAATTAAAGAGTTCTTTGGAAGCTCACAGCTTTCCCAATTCATGGATCAAACGAACCCGTTGGCTGAATTGACGCATAAACGTCGTCTATCTGCATTGGGACCTGGTGGTTTGACACGTGAGCGTGCGGGCTTTGAAGTACGTGACGTTCATTATTCCCACTATGGCCGCATGTGTCCGATTGAAACGCCTGAGGGACCAAATATTGGTTTGATTAACTCATTATCCAGTTTTGCTAAGGTTAACCCATATGGCTTTATTGAAACACCATATCGCCGTGTGGATCCCGAAACAGGCAAAATTACAAGCCAAATCGATTACTTAACAGCTGATGAGGAAGATAATTATGTAGTTGCCCAAGCGAATGTGCGTCTATCAGATGACGGGTCATTCCTTGATAATGACGTTGTTGCACGTTTCCGCGGTGAAAATACCGTTGTTCCGCGTGACCGCGTAGATTACATGGATGTATCTCCTAAACAGGTTGTATCTGCTGCGACAGCATGTATTCCTTTCTTGGAAAATGATGACTCCAACCGTGCCCTTATGGGAGCGAACATGCAACGTCAAGCAGTGCCTTTGCTGCAACCGGAAGCCCCTCGAGTCGGAACGGGTATGGAATATGTTTCAGCGAAAGACTCCGGTGCTGCTGTCATCTGTAAACACCCTGGTATCGTAGAGCACGTTGAATCACGTGAAGTATGGGTACGTAGGGTAAGTGAAGTTGACGGACAGCAAGTAAAAGGAAATCTTGATAAATACCGTCTATTAAAATTCATTCGTTCTAACCAAGGAACGTGCTATAATCAACGCCCTATCGTAAGTGTTGGCGACAACGTTGTAAAAGGTGAGATTCTTGCTGATGGTCCTTCAATGGAAAAAGGTGAGTTAGCACTTGGACGTAACGTATTGGTTGCCTTCATGACATGGGATGGATATAACTATGAAGATGCCATCATCATGAGCGAACGATTGGTTAAAGATGATGTGTACACTTCTATTCATATTGAAGAATATGAATCTGAATCACGCGATACAAAATTAGGGCCTGAAGAAATCACCCGTGATATCCCTAATGTAGGGGAAGATGCGCTTCGTAATCTTGATGAGCGCGGAATTATCCGTGTTGGTGCAGAAGTAAAAGACGGAGACCTTCTAGTTGGTAAAGTCACGCCTAAAGGTGTAACGGAATTGACTGCTGAGGAACGTTTATTACATGCAATCTTCGGTGAAAAAGCACGTGAAGTAAGAGATACATCACTTCGTGTACCTCACGGCGGCGGTGGAATCGTTCTTGATGTTAAAGTATTTAACAGAGAAGATGGCGATGAACTTCCTCCTGGTGTAAACCAACTTGCACGTGTATATATTGTACAAAAACGTAAAATCCATGAAGGCGATAAAATGGCTGGACGACATGGTAATAAAGGGGTAATCTCCAGGATCCTTCCTGAGGAAGATATGCCTTATTTACCAGATGGCACTCCAGTCGACATCATGTTAAACCCATTGGGTGTACCTTCACGTATGAACATCGGTCAGGTGTTGGAGCTTCACTTAGGTATGGCTGCACGCGCACTTGGCATTCATGTAGCATCTCCTGTATTTGATGGTGCTACTGAGGAAGATGTTTGGGGTACGATTGAAGAAGCCGGGATGTCCCGTGATGCAAAAACTGTCCTTTATGATGGCCGTTCAGGTGAAGCATTCGATAACCGTGTATCCGTTGGTGTCATGTATATGATCAAACTGGCACATATGGTCGACGATAAACTTCATGCACGTTCAACTGGGCCTTACTCCCTTGTTACGCAGCAACCACTTGGTGGTAAAGCGCAATTTGGTGGACAGCGTTTTGGTGAGATGGAAGTATGGGCACTTGAAGCTTATGGTGCTGCTTATACATTACAAGAAATCTTAACCGTTAAATCAGATGATGTCGTTGGTCGTGTTAAAACGTACGAAGCGATTGTCAAAGGTGAAAATGTCCCTGAACCAGGTGTTCCTGAGTCCTTTAAAGTATTGATTAAGGAGCTTCAAAGTTTAGGATTGGATGTTAAAATTCTTAATGCCGAAGATCGTGAAATCGAAATGCGAGATTTGGAAGATGAAGAAGAAGCCAACCAAGCAGACAAGTTAAGCCTTGATTCAGAAACTAAAGATATGGTTGCTTCCGAAGTAGGGGCACCTGTCAAAGAATAAAATCAAATATAAACATATCTAGTTATATATTACCCGCTCTGACTGGCAGCAAGATGTTTCTTTGAAGATCATGCTGCCTTGTTAGAGCCTTATTGATTCAATCAACCATCATCCGGTGTATGATTGCCTGATACTTGACGGCAATCAAGGGTTAAACCTGGAGATTAAAAGGGAGGTAGGCCCCTTGTTAGACGTTAATAATTTTGAGTATATGAAAATTGGTCTTGCTTCACCAGACAAGATTCGTTCTTGGTCCCATGGAGAAGTTAAAAAACCAGAAACAATCAACTATCGTACGTTAAAGCCAGAAAAAGACGGTTTATTCTGTGAGAGAATTTTTGGTCCTCAAAAGGACTGGGAATGTCATTGTGGAAAATATAAACGTGTTCGTTATAAAGGTGTAGTCTGTGACCGTTGTGGCGTTGAAGTCACTCGTGCTAAGGTACGTCGTGAGCGTATGGGTCATATTGAGCTGGCAGCTCCGGTTTCACACATATGGTATTTTAAAGGAATCCCTAGCCGTATGGGACTTGTTCTTGACATGTCTCCACGGGCATTGGAAGAAGTTATTTACTTTGCATCTTACGTAGTAACTGAAACAGGCGATACAACTTTAGAAAAGAAACAGCTTCTTTCTGAAAAGGAATATCGTACATACCGTGAAAAATACGGTAAGAAGTTCCAAGCTGCCATGGGTGCGGAAGCTATTAAAAAACTTTTACAAGATATTGATACGGAAAAGGAAGTAGAGTCGTTGAAAGAGGAGCTTAAAACAGCTCAAGGACAACGCAGAACCCGTGCAATCAAACGCTTGGAAGTTCTTGAAGCATTCCGTAACTCCGGAAATGAGCCATCATGGATGATCCTCGACGTGCTTCCGGTCATTCCACCGGAACTTCGTCCTATGGTTCAACTTGATGGTGGACGTTTTGCCACATCTGATTTAAATGATTTATATCGCCGTGTTATCAACCGTAATAATCGGTTGAAAAGATTACTTGACCTTGGAGCGCCAAGCATTATCGTTCAAAACGAGAAGCGTATGCTGCAAGAAGCCGTCGATGCTCTTATCGATAATGGCCGTCGCGGCCGTCCGGTAACTGGACCTGGTAACCGTCCGTTAAAATCTTTATCTCACATGTTAAAAGGTAAACAAGGTCGTTTCCGTCAAAACCTTCTTGGTAAACGTGTTGATTATTCTGGTCGTTCCGTTATCGTAGTCGGACCAAACTTAAAGATGTACCAATGCGGTCTTCCGAAAGAAATGGCGATTGAATTATTCAAACCATTCGTTATGAAGGAGCTTGTTCAAAGAGGTTTAGCGCATAACATCAAATCTGCTAAACGTAAAATTGAACGTTTATCTCCTGAAATTTGGGATGTGCTAGAAGAAGTAATTAGAGAACATCCAGTACTATTGAACCGTGCACCGACTCTTCATAGACTTGGTATCCAAGCTTTTGAACCAACGTTGGTCGAAGGTCGCGCAATTCGTTTGCATCCGCTCGTGTGTACAGCTTACAACGCTGACTTTGACGGTGACCAAATGGCGGTACACGTTCCTTTATCTTCTGAAGCCCAAGCTGAAGCACGTATGCTTATGCTTGCAGCACAGAACATTTTGAACCCTAAAGATGGTAAACCTGTCGTAACACCTTCTCAAGATATGGTATTAGGTAACTATTACTTAACTTTGGAAAGAGAAGGCGCTATCGGTGAGGGTATGATCTTTAAAGATACAAGTGAAGCATTACTCGCATACCAAAACGGATATGTACACTTGCATTCCCGTTGTGCCGTACATGCATCTTCACTAAATAATGAAACATTCACTGAAGAGCAAAACAGCCAACTTCTAATTACCACTGTCGGTAAATTGATCTTCAATGAAATTTTACCAAAATCATTCCCGTATATTAACGAACCAACACGATACAATCTGGAAACGAAAACTCCAGAGAAATATTTTGTGGAAAAGGGCGCTAATATCCCTGAATTGATTAAGGCTCAACCTGCTATTGATCCATTCAAGAAAAAAATTCTTGGAAACATCATTGCGGAGGTCTTTAAACGGTTTAAAATTACCGAGACATCCAAAATGCTTGACCGGATGAAAGATCTTGGATTCAAATATTCGACAAAAGCTGGTATTACCGTTGGTGTGGCTGATATTGTCGTTTTAAAAGAAAAACAAGAAATCATCTCTGAGGCTCAAACAAAAGTGGATAACGTCTTAAAACAATTCAGACGTGGTCTAATCACAGAAGATGAGCGTTATGATCGTGTTATCTCAATTTGGAGTGCTGCCAAGGATACCATCCAGTCCAAACTTATGGACTCACTGGACCGACGCAACCCGATCTTCATGATGAGTGACTCCGGTGCCCGTGGTAATGCTTCTAACTTTACGCAGCTTGCTGGTATGCGTGGTTTGATGGCCAACCCGGCTGGACGTATCATTGAATTACCGATCAAATCAAGTTTCCGTGAAGGTTTAACAGTGTTGGAGTATTTCATCTCCACACATGGTGCGCGTAAAGGTCTTGCCGATACAGCACTTAAAACAGCCGATTCCGGTTACCTTACTCGTCGACTTGTTGACGTTGCCCAAGATGTCATCATCCGTGATGACGATTGTGGAACGGACCGCGGCTTGAAAATTTCAGCCTTGAGAGAGGGTACTGAAATAATTGAGCATCTTGAAGAGCGCCTAATTGGCCGTTATGCAAGAAAAGCGATCAGACATCCGGAAACAAATGAAGTAATCGTGGCTGAAAACGACCTTATTACTGAAGATCTTGCGAACTATATTGAATCACTTGGAATTGAAACAGCATGGATCCGTTCTGCCTTTACATGTAACACCAGCCATGGTGTATGTAAAAAATGTTATGGACGCAACCTGGCTACGGGTCAAGAAGTTGAAGTGGGCGAAGCAGTCGGTATTATTGCCGCTCAATCAATCGGTGAACCTGGTACACAGTTAACGATGCGTACATTCCATACTGGTGGGGTTGCTGGAGACGATATCACTCAAGGTCTTCCTCGTATCCAAGAAATATTTGAAGCGAGAAACCCTAAAGGTCAAGCTGTCATTTCCGAAATCGAAGGAACGGTCGTTTCGATTAACGAAATTCGGGATAAACAACAGGAAATCGTTGTTCAAGGAGCAGTTGAATCACGCACATATACTGCACCGTACACAGCGCGCTTAAGAGTAACTGTTGATACTCCTGTCCGTCGCGGTGAAGAGCTGACAGAGGGTTCTATCGATCCGAAAGAGTTGCTGAAGGTTACAGATGTACTTACTGTGCAGGAATACCTGCTTCATGAAGTTCAAAAAGTATACCGGATGCAAGGGGTTGAAATCGGTGATAAACACATCGAGGTAATGGTTAGACAAATGATGCGTAAAGTCCGTGTACTTGACGCAGGTGAAACTGAAGTGCTTCCAGGAACATTATTGGATGTTAACCAGTTTACTACAGCAAACACTGATGCATTGCTGACTAACAAATTACCAGCTACAGGACGCCCTGTACTACTAGGTATCACAAAAGCATCACTAGAAACGGATTCCTTCTTGTCCGCCGCTTCATTCCAAGAAACAACTAGAGTCTTGACTGATGCAGCAATAAAAGGAAAACGTGATGAATTGCTAGGACTTAAAGAGAATGTCATCATCGGTAAACTAGTCCCTGCAGGAACAGGAATGCTTCGATACAGAAAAGCAAACCCGGTCGTTGTAAGTGATGAAAGTGCCGATACAGTAACAGTGGATTAAAAGAAAAAGGACCAGCTCAATAAGTAAAACTGAAAACGAACTCCTGGATTCTTGGAGCTGAAGGCTCAGAATTTATTGAGCTGGTCTCTCTTATTACTCATGGCTGACTGAAGCCGTATGAGGACCAATATTTTCCCTTTAGACATAGTGAAAATAGTAATGGAATTATGTAAGGAAAACCTTTTGCTAGAATTATTTTTTGAAAGAAGTTGACAGTATCCGACTATTAATGATACTATAGCAAAGGTGCTCCTATGTTACCCTGTAACTTTGGAGGATATGGACCATGTCTTATGAAAAAGTAATACAGGCAAAGTCAGTGATTATAGGGACGAAACAAGCAGTTAGAGCTCTTAAAAACAATTTAATTCAAGAAGTTATCATCGCTGATGATGCAGATATATACTTGACTGGGCGTGTCGTTGAGACCGCTAAAGAATTGGATGTTCCTATCACATATGTTGATTCGATGAGAATGCTTGGCAAAGCATGTGGTATTGATGTCGGAGCAGCAACTGTTGCCATTAAAAAGTAAAAATGTTTTTGCAATTATATTTGCAAAGACTTTGTTTTTACCCATTTATGAACCACCTGGATGTGTGGTACTAGAAATGAAAACGTGAAGGGAGGAAAAATGTAATGCCTACTATTAATCAATTAGTGCGTAAAGGACGCGAGTCTAAAGAGGTTAAATCAAAATCTCCAGCACTTAACAAAGGCTACAACAGCTTTAAAAAAGCACAAACTAACGTATCATCTCCGCAAAAACGTGGTGTTTGCACTCGTGTGGGTACTATGACACCGAAAAAACCAAACTCCGCGTTACGTAAATATGCGCGTGTACGTTTAACAAACGGTATCGAGGTAACAGCTTATATCCCAGGTATCGGTCACAACCTACAAGAACACAGCGTGGTTCTTATCCGTGGCGGTCGTGTAAAAGATTTACCAGGGGTACGTTATCATATCGTACGTGGTGCTCTTGATACTGCTGGAGTTAACAATCGTATGCAAGGCCGTTCTAAATACGGTACTAAGCGTCCGAAAGCAGCAAAAAAATAATCTCAAACAAAAATTAAACTTTCTTGAAAGGAGGAAATATAATGCCTCGTAAAGGACCTGTAACGAAAAGAGATGTATTACCAGATCCGATTTATAATTCAAAACTTGTGACTCGCTTAATCAACAAATTAATGGTTGATGGACAAAGAGGTAAATCACAAAAAATTCTTTACTCTGCATTTGATTTAATCAAAGAACGTACTGGCAATGAGCCGATCGAAGTTTTCGATCAAGCACTTAAAAACATCATGCCTGTATTAGAAGTAAAAGCACGCCGTGTGGGTGGAGCTAACTACCAAGTACCAGTTGAGGTGCGTCCAGACCGTAAATCGACTCTAGGACTTCGTTGGTTAGTAAACTATTCTCGCCTTCGTGGGGAAAAAACGATGGAAGAGCGTCTAGCTTATGAAATCATGGATGCTGCTAACAATACTGGAGCAGCAGTTAAGAAACGTGAAGATACACACAAAATGGCTGAAGCTAACAAAGCATTCGCTCATTATCGCTGGTAAGATCAAACACTATAAAATCCTTATAGAAGGAAGGAGAAAGACAAATGGCAAGAGAGTTCTCCTTAGCAAACACTCGTAATATCGGTATCATGGCTCACATCGATGCTGGTAAAACGACAACAACAGAACGTGTTCTATACTATACTGGTAAAATCCATAAAATTGGTGAAACACACGAAGGTGCTTCACAAATGGACTGGATGGAACAGGAACAAGAACGCGGAATCACGATCACATCCGCTGCAACAACTGCACAGTGGAAAGGTCACCGTGTAAACATCATCGATACACCAGGACACGTAGACTTCACAGTTGAAGTTGAACGTTCATTGCGTGTACTTGATGGAGCTGTAGCTGTACTTGATGCCCAATCAGGTGTTGAGCCTCAAACTGAAACTGTTTGGCGCCAAGCTACAACTTATGGTGTACCGCGTGTCGTATTCGTAAATAAAATGGACAAAATCGGTGCGGATTTCCTTTACTCAGTTGGAACAATCCACGATCGTCTACAAGCTAATGCTCATCCAGTTCAGTTACCAATCGGTGCTGAAGATCAATTCTCTGCAATCATTGACCTTATTGAAATGAAAGCTCATTTCTATGCCAATGATCTAGGAACTGATATCACTGTTGGTGAAATTCCTGAAGAACATCGGGAATTAGCTGAAGAATACCGTGAAAAGTTAATTGAAGCAGTAGCAGAAGTTAATGAAGACTTAATGGAAAAATACCTTGGCGGCGAAGAAATCAGCATTGCTGAATTAAAAGCAGCTATTCGTACAGCAACCGTTAACGTTGAATTCTTCCCAGTTATCTGTGGATCAGCTTTCAAAAACAAAGGTGTTCAATTAATGCTTGATAACGTTATCGACTTCCTTCCATCTCCGTTAGATGTACCAGCTATTAAAGGTACTCTTCCTGATACAGAAGACGAAGTAGAACGCCACTCAGATGATTCTGAACCGTTCTCAGCTTTAGCGTTTAAAGTAATGACGGATCCTTACGTTGGTAAACTTACATTCTTCCGTGTGTACTCAGGTACATTAGAATCAGGTTCTTATGTAATCAACTCAACTAAAGGTAAACGTGAACGTATTGGACGTATCCTTCAAATGCACGCAAACAGCCGTGAAGAAATATCAACTGTATACGCAGGAGATATTGCTGCAGCTGTAGGATTGAAAGATACTACAACTGGTGATACTCTATGTGACGACAAGAACCAAGTTATTCTTGAGTCTATGGTATTCCCAGAGCCAGTTATTTCACTTTCAGTTGAACCAAAATCCAAAGCAGACCAAGACAAAATGGGTCAAGCTTTACAAAAGCTACAAGATGAAGATCCAACATTCCGTGCGCATACTGACCAAGAAACTGGTCAAACGATTATCGCTGGTATGGGTGAACTTCACTTGGACATCCTTGTTGACCGTATGCGTCGTGAATTTAAAGTGGAAGCAAACGTTGGTGCTCCTCAAGTAGCATACCGTGAAACTTTCCGTGGTTCAGCTAAGGTTGAAGGTAAATTCGTTCGCCAATCAGGTGGTCGTGGACAATTCGGACACGTATGGATCGAATTTGGTCCAAACGAAGAAGGTAAAGGATTCGAATTTGAAAATGCTATCGTCGGTGGTGTAGTACCACGTGAATATATCCCTGCTGTACAAGCTGGATTAGTTGATTCACTTGACCGTGGTGTACTTGCTGGTTACCCGCTAGTCGACATCAAAGCAAAATTATTTGACGGTTCTTACCATGACGTTGACTCCAACGAAATGGCATTTAAAATTGCTGCATCAATGGCACTTAAAAATGCTGCTTCTAAATGTAAGCCGGTTATCCTTGAGCCAATCATGAAAGTAGAAGTAGTTATTCCTGAAGATTATCTAGGCGACATCATGGGAGATATCACATCCCGCCGTGGTCGTGTAGAAGGTATGGAAGCTCGCGGTAACACGCAAATGGTTAAAGCGATGGTTCCACTATCTGAAATGTTCGGATATGCTACGTCTCTACGTTCTAACACACAAGGACGCGGAACATTCTCTATGCACTTCGATCATTATGAAGAAGTACCTAAGAGCATTTCTGAAGAAATCATCAAAAAAAATAAAGGTGAATAATTGATTTTCATCTCTTATTAAAGTATAACTATCTTATGTAAGCTGTGATGGAAGAATTAGTCTTCTTTCACAGCCCTATATACTTAATCTTTTATTTATAATTTTAAGGAGGAATTCCTAATGGGAAAAGCTAAATTTGATCGTTCAAAACCGCACGTTAACGTTGGAACAATTGGTCACGTTGACCATGGTAAAACAACTCTAACTGCTGCAATCACAACTGTACTTGCTAAAACTGGTGGAGCAGAAGCTCGCGCTTATGACCAAATCGATGGTGCTCCAGAAGAAAGAGAACGTGGTATCACAATCTCTACTGCACACGTTGAGTACGAAACAGCTACTCGTCACTACGCACACGTTGACTGCCCAGGACATGCTGACTATGTTAAAAACATGATCACTGGTGCTGCACAAATGGATGGCGGAATCCTAGTAGTATCTGCTGCTGATGGCCCAATGCCACAAACTCGTGAGCACATCCTTCTTTCTCGTCAAGTAGGTGTACCATTCCTTGTAGTATTCATGAACAAATGCGACATGGTTGATGACGAAGAACTTCTTGAATTAGTAGAAATGGAAATCCGTGATCTACTATCTGAATACGAATTCCCTGGCGATGACATTCCAGTTATCAAAGGATCTGCACTAAAAGCTCTTCAAGGAGAAGCTGAATGGGAAGAAAAAATTCATGAATTAATGACAGCTGTTGATGAGTATATCCCAGAACCAACTCGTGACACTGAAAAACCTTTCATGATGCCAGTTGAGGATGTATTCTCTATCACTGGTCGTGGTACAGTTGCTACTGGTCGTGTTGAGCGTGGACAAGTTAAAGTCGGTGACGTTGTTGACATCATCGGTTTCAACGAAGAGTCTAAACCAACAACTGTAACAGGTGTTGAAATGTTCCGTAAACTTCTTGACTATGCTGAAGCTGGTGACAACATCGGTGCACTTCTTCGTGGTGTATCCCGTGAAGATATCCAACGTGGACAAGTACTTGCTAAACCAGGTACAATCACTCCACACACAAAGTTCAAAGCTGAAGTATATGTTCTTTCTAAAGAAGAAGGTGGACGTCACACTCCATTCTTCACAAACTACCGTCCTCAGTTCTACTTCCGTACAACTGACGTAACTGGTATTTGTAACCTTCCTGAAGGCGTAGAAATGGTTATGCCTGGAGACAACATCGAAATGACTGTAGAACTTATCGCTCCAATCGCTATCGAAGAAGGTACTAAATTCTCTATCCGTGAGGGTGGACGTACTGTAGGCGCTGGCGTAGTTGCTACAATCACAGAGTAATTGATTCATAAAACAATATTGGAAGGGACGCCTTCCGGGAGAAGCAGATGGGACGCCATCTGCTTCTTTTCTATTTTCTAAAGGTTTTTTATTTTTTTCTTCTATAAATATCGATAAAAAAATTAGTGAATTTATTAAGTTTCATACCCGATTTCGAATTGAAGAAAATGGATATGAAAGACCATGTAGAATCTACTTGTAAATACTTGTGATAGTATGTATAATAATAAAAGTGTGTTGCACAAGAAAAGTTTAAGTTTAACTTGCATTTTACTTGTGCATTATGTATAATAGACAATGTTGGTCTTTGACTGCGATGATATGGAAGGTTGCTGACACACCCGGCCGCTTTGCCATGGCGAGTGTGTGGGAAATTTCCATTGAGAAGGTCTATTTTAAAATAGGCGAAAAGGAGGGAAAATTATGGCAAAACAAAAAATTCGTATCCGTTTAAAAGCATATGATCACAGAATTCTTGATCAATCTGCTGAGAAAATTGTTGAAACTGCAAAACGTTCTGGTGCGGCTGTATCTGGTCCAATTCCATTACCTACTGAAAGATCGGTATATACGATCCTACGTGCGGTTCATAAATACAAAGATTCTCGTGAACAATTCGAAATGCGTACGCATAAACGTCTAATCGACATCGTTAATCCAACTCCACAAACAGTTGATTCATTGATGCGTTTAGATTTACCATCAGGCGTTGACATTGAAATCAAATTATAATTCATATAAATATGAACAATTACTCTAGGAGGTGTGACTTATGACCAAAGGAATCTTAGGAAGAAAAATCGGTATGACTCAAGTTTTTGCTGAAAACGGTGAACTTATTCCGGTAACAGTTATCGAAGCTGCTAATAACGTGGTTCTTCAAAAGAAAACTGTTGAAACTGATGGCTATGAAGCAGTTCAAGTTGGTTTTGAAAACAAACGCGAAAAGCTTTCTAACAAACCTGAAAAGGGCCATGTTGAAAAAGCAAATACTACTCCTAAGCGCTTCATTCGCGAATTCCGCGGAACGGATCTTACTGAATATGAGATCGGTCAAGAAGTCAATGTTAGTATTTTCGCTGAAGGCGATTTAGTAGATGTATCAGGAATTTCAAAAGGTAAAGGTTTCCAAGGCTCTATCAAGCGTCATGGACAATCTCGCGGACCTATGTCTCATGGTTCTCGTTACCACCGTCGCCCAGGTTCAATGGGTCCTGTAGCTCCAAACCGCGTATTCAAAGGTAAACTATTACCAGGACGTATGGGTGGAGAACAAATTACTGTTCAAAACTTAGCTATCGTTAAAGTTGATGTTGAACGCAACCTACTATTGATCAAAGGTAATGTACCTGGTGCTAGAAAAGCATTGATCAAAGTTAAAACTGCTGTTAAAGCAAAGTAATTTCTGAGAAAGGAGGAGCAATAGAATGCCAAAAGTTACATTGTTCAACCAAACAGGTTCACAAGTTGGCGACATCGAACTAAATGAATCCATCTTTGGTATCGAACCTAATAATCATGTATTATTTGAAGCAATCATCATGCAACGAGCTTCCTTACGTCAAGGAACTCATAAAGTTAAAAACCGTTCTGAAGTTGCAGGCGGTGGACGTAAACCTTGGAAACAAAAAGGAACTGGACGTGCGCGTCAAGGTTCTATCCGTTCTCCACAATGGCGTGGCGGTGGCGTTGTTTTTGGACCTACTCCAAGATCTTACGCTTACAAGCTACCTAAAAAGGTACGTCGTTTAGCTATTAAATCTGCATTGTCTGCAAAGGCATTGGAAGAGAACATTTTGGTACTTGAAAGCTTGTCTTTCGAAGCTCCAAAAACAAAAGAGTTTGTAGCGGTACTTAAAAATCTTTCTGTTGATACTAAAACGTTAGTTGTTACTGACGGTTTAGATGAGAAAGTTGCTCTTTCTGCACGTAACATCCCTGGTGTTACTGTAGTTGAAGCTGTTGGTCTTAACGTTCTTGATGTTGTTTCACACAACAAATTGATCTTGACTAAATCAGCTGTCGAAAAAGTAGAGGAGGTGCTTGCATAATGGATGCACGCGATATCATTAAGCGCCCCGTAATCACTGAACGCTCTTCAGACGTAATGGCTGAAAAGAAATATACTTTTGAAGTTGATGTTAGAGCTAACAAAACTCAAGTTAAAGATGCTGTTCAAGAAATTTTCGGCGTTAAAGTTGAGAAAGTAAACATCATGAACTACAAAGGTAAATTTAAACGTATGGGCAAACATGCAGGCTATACTAACAAGCGCCGTAAAGCTATTGTTAAATTAACTGCTGACAGCAAAGAAATCGAGCTATTCGAAGCTTAATTCATTAGAGAAGGAGGGAAATACAAATGGCGATTAAGAAGTATAAACCTACCTCTAACGGTCGACGTAATATGACAACTTCGGATTTTGCTGAGATCACTACAGACAAACCGGAAAAATCATTACTTGCTCCTTTACACAGCAAAGGCGGCCGTAATAACCAAGGTAAGTTAACAGTTCGTCATCAAGGTGGCGGCCACAAGCGTCAATACCGTATCATCGATTTCAAACGGAATAAAGATGGTATACCAGGACGCGTTGCTACTATTGAGTACGATCCAAATCGTTCTGCAAACATTGCATTAATTAATTACGTTGATGGAGAAAAACGTTATATCCTAGCTCCCAAAAACCTAGAAGTAGGTTTGGAAATTATGTCAGGTCCAGAAGCTGACATTAAAGTGGGTAACGCTCTTCCTCTTATTAACATCCCAGTTGGTACAGTAATTCATAACATCGAACTTAAACCAGGAAAAGGTGGACAATTAGTCCGTTCAGCAGGAACATCTGCTCAAGTCCTTGGTAAAGAAGGTCGTTATGTACTTGTACGTTTAAACTCAGGTGAGGTTCGTATGATTCTTGCAACTTGCCGTGCTACTATCGGTCAAGTTGGTAATGAACAACATGAACTTATCAACATTGGTAAAGCTGGACGTAACCGTTGGTTAGGTAAACGCCCAACAGTTCGTGGATCAGTAATGAACCCGAATGATCACCCACACGGTGGTGGTGAAGGTAAATCGCCAATCGGACGTAAATCACCAATGTCTCCATGGGGTAAACCTACTCTTGGATTCAAAACTCGTAAGAAGAAAAATAAATCCGATAAATTTATCGTACGTCGTCGTAAAAAATAACGGGATTGACCTACGGTTCATATATAGAACCGTAGAACAGTCACGAAGGGAGGTACTCGCATGGGTCGTAGCTTAAAAAAAGGGCCTTTTGTTGATGATCATTTATTGGTAAAAGTTGAAAAATTAAATGAAGCTGACAAGAAACAGGTAGTAAAAACTTGGTCTCGTCGCTCAACAATCTTCCCGCAATTCATCGGACACACAATCGCCGTTTATGACGGTCGTAAGCATGTGCCGGTTTATGTAACAGAAGATATGGTAGGTCACAAACTAGGCGAATTCGCGCCTACACGCACTTATAAAGGTCACGCAAGTGATGACAAGAAAACAAGACGTTAATGAGAGGAGGGCATCTCATGCAAGCTAAAGCTGTCGCTAAAACAGTTCGTATAGCTCCTCGTAAAGTGCGTTTAGTCGCAGATTTAATTCGAGGAAAACAAGTAGGTGAAGCAGTAGCGATTCTTCGCTTAACACCAAAATCTGCTTCTCCAGTCGTAGAAAAAATTCTGAAATCTGCTATCGCAAATGCAGAACACAACTACGAAATGGATATTAATAACCTAGTCGTTTCAGAGGCATACGTTAACGAAGGACCAACATTAAAACGTTTCCGTCCTCGCGCTCAAGGTCGTGCGAGTGCAATAAACAAACGTACTAGTCATATTACAATCGTTGTATCAGAAAAGAAGGAGGGGTAATCTGTGGGTCAAAAGGTAAATCCAGTCGGTTTGCGTATCGGGATCATCCGTGATTGGGAATCCAAATGGTACGCTGATAAAGACTACGCAGTTCTTTTGCATGAAGACATTAAAGTTCGTGAGTATATCGCGAAACGTTTAAATGATGCTTCTGTATCCAAAGTTGAAATCGAACGTGCAGCTAACCGTATCAATGTATCTGTTCACACTGCTAAACCAGGAATGGTTATCGGTAAGGGCGGTACTGAAGTTGAAGCACTTCGTAAAGCTTTGAACCAGTTAACTGGCAAAAGAGTTCATATCAATATCATTGAAATTAAAAGAGCAGATCTTGACGCAAAATTGGTTGCTGAAAACATCGCTCGTCAATTAGAAAACCGTGTTTCATTCCGTCGTGCTCAAAAGCAAGCTATCCAACGTACTATGCGTTCTGGCGCACAAGGAATCAAAACTCAAGTTTCTGGTCGTCTTGGCGGTGCTGATATTGCTCGTGCTGAACATTACAGCGAAGGAACAGTTCCACTTCACACACTTCGTGCTGACATAGATTATGCTCATGCTGAAGCAGATACTACTTACGGTAAGCTAGGCGTGAAAGTTTGGATCTACCGTGGAGAAGTTCTTCCTACTAAGAAGAAATCTGAGGAAGGAGGAAAATAATATGTTATTGCCAAAACGCGTAAAATACCGTCGTGAACACCGCGGTAAGATGAGAGGGATGGCTAAGGGCGGCACTGAAGTTCATTTTGGAGAATTTGGACTTCAAGCTCAAGAAGCTTCCTGGATCACTAACCGCCAAATCGAAGCAGCTCGTATTGCGATGACTCGTTATATGAAACGTGGAGGAAAAGTTTGGATCAAAATTTTCCCAAGCAAACCTTACACAGCTAAGCCGCTTGAAGTACGGATGGGTTCCGGTAAAGGTGCTCCTGAAGGTTGGGTAGCAGTAGTTAAACCGGGCAAAGTATTGTTTGAAATCTCTGGTGTATCTGAAGAGGTGGCAAGAGAAGCATTGCGCCTTGCAGCACACAAACTTCCAATCAAATGCAAGTTTGTAAAAAGAGAGGAAATTGGTGGTGAAACAAATGAAAGCTAATGAAATCAAAGATCTAACCACTGCTGAAATTGAACAAAAACTAAAATCTCTTAAAGAAGAACTATTTAATCTTCGTTTCCAGTTAGCTACTGGACAACTTGAAAATACAGCTCGCATCCGTGAAGTTCGCAAATCGATTGCTCGTATGAAAACAGTTGTTCGTCAAAGAGAGATCGGTGTCACTAATCGATAATGAATGGAGGTTTGCAGAATGAGCGAACGCAACCAACGCAAAATCTACACTGGCCGCGTAGTATCCGATAAAATGGATAAAACAGTAACAGTTGTTGTAGAAACCTATAAAAAGCATTCTTTATACGGTAAACGCGTGAAATACTCTAAAAAGTTAAAAGCTCATGACGAGCTAAACGAAGCTAAAGCAGGCGACGTAGTACGTATCATGGAAACTCGTCCACTTTCAGCTACAAAGCGCTTCCGTCTTGTAGAAGTAGTAGAAAAAGCAGTAATCATTTAATATAGTTCGGATTAAGCTAATTCCGAAGGGAGGTACCGTACATGATTCAACAAGAATCTCGTTTAAAAGTCGCTGACAATTCAGGTGCTCGTGAAGTGCTAACAATTAAAGTCCTAGGTGGTTCTGGCCGTAAAACTGCAAACATTGGTGATGTCATCGTTTGTACAGTTAAACAGGCAACACCAGGAGGCGTTGTTAAAAAAGGTGAAGTCGTTAAGGCTGTTGTTGTCCGTACAAAACGTGGTATGCGTCGTCCTGACGGTTCTTACATTCGTTTTGATGAAAACGCATGTGTAATTATCCGTGACGATAAGAGCCCACGTGGAACTCGTATTTTTGGACCTGTTGCTCGTGAATTACGTGACAATAGTTTCATGAAGATCGTTTCTCTAGCTCCAGAAGTTCTATAATATGTAAAATTTGTATAAAGCCTTTCAAGGAGGTGCCAAGCTAATGCATGTTAAAAAAGGTGACAAAGTCGTAGTCATCTCTGGTAAGGACAAAGGCAAACAAGGAACAATTCTTGAAGCATATCCGAAACAAAATCGTGTGCTTGTTGAAGGAATTAACATCGTGAAAAAGCATTCCAAGCCATCTCAAATTAATCCACAAGGTGGAATTATCAGCAGAGAAGCTGCTATTCACGTATCCAATGTAATGCCACTTGATCCTAAATCAGGTAAACCGACTCGTGTTGGATATAAGATCGAAAATGGTAAAAAAGTACGCGTAGCTAAAATATCAGGTGAATCTTTAGATAAATAAGTCATAAATGAAGGGAGGTACACTAAGCAATGAGCCGCCTTAAAGAAAAATTCAAAAGTGAAATTACACCGTCATTGATGGGTAAATTCAACTATCAATCAGTAATGCAAGTACCAAACATTGAGAAAATCGTTATTAACATGGGTGTGGGTGACGCAGTATCTAACTCAAAAGCTTTAGATACAGCTGTTGAAGAACTTACATTGATCACTGGTCAAAAACCAGTTATAACAAAAGCTAAAAAATCAATCGCAGGCTTCCGTTTGCGTGAAGGTATGCCTATCGGAGCGAAGGTTACATTACGTGGAGAACGTATGTATCAATTCCTTGATAAGCTAGTATCTGTATCTTTACCACGTGTACGTGATTTCCGCGGCGTTTCAAAGAAATCCTTTGACGGACGTGGGAACTATACATTAGGTGTTAAAGAACAACTTATCTTCCCTGAGATTGATTACGATAAAGTGAGCAAAGTTCGTGGTATGGATATCGTTATCGTAACGACTGCCAACACTGACGAAGAAGCTCGTGAACTACTTACTCAAGTTGGAATGCCGTTCCAAAAGTAATCTCTAAATAAAGGGAGGCGAAATCGTGGCTAAAAAGTCTATGATCGTAAAGCAAAAACGCGAACAGAAGTTTAAAGTACAAGAATATACACGTTGCGAACGTTGCGGACGTCCACATTCTGTATTACGTAAATTTAAACTTTGTCGTATTTGTTTCCGCGAACTTGCATATAAAGGACAAATTCCTGGCGTTAAAAAAGCTAGCTGGTAAAACCCGAGTTTGGGAAGGAGGTAAAATATAATGGTCATGACAGATCCTATTGCAGATATGCTTACTCGCATCCGTAATGCGAATATGGTTCGTCACGAAAAACTAGAAGTTCCTGCTTCAAAGATCAAAAAGGAAATTGCTGAGATCTTAAAGCGTGAAGGCTTCGTACGTGACTTTGAATTAATCGAAGACAACAAACAAGGTATCATCCGTATCTTCTTAAAATACGGTGCAAACAACGAACGTGTTATCACTGGTCTAAAACGTATCAGCAAACCTGGTTTGCGTGTATATGCAAAAACTGGAGAGGTACCACGCGTTCTAAACGGTTTAGGTATCGCAATTGTTTCTACTTCTCACGGAGTTTTAACAGACAAGGAAGCTCGCTCTAAACAAGCTGGCGGAGAAGTTTTAGCATACGTTTGGTAATACATTTTCACAAGAATGGAGGTGCACAATATGTCTCGTATAGGTAAAAAACCTATTGAAATCCCTACAGGCGTAACGGTTACTGTTAACGGAAGTGAAGTAACTGTTAAAGGTCCTAAAGGTGAATTAACTAGATCATTCAGTCCTGACCTTACAATCGTTGTTGAAGAGAACGTGTTAACTGTTACACGTCCGTCTGACGAGAAGGCTCACCGTTCTTTACACGGAACTACTCGCGCACTTATCTCTAACATGGTTGAAGGTGTATCAACAGGTTTTGTAAAATCACTTGAACTTATTGGGGTTGGGTACCGTGCACAAAAGCAAGGTACTAAGCTTATCCTTAACGTAGGATATTCTCACCCTGTAGAAATAGAGCCAGAAGCTGGCGTTGAAGTCGAAGTTCCTTCTAATACAAAAGTAATCATCAAAGGTGCAAACAAAGAACGTGTAGGAGCTCTAGCAGCTAATATCCGTGATGTTCGCCCACCTGAACCGTATAAAGGTAAAGGGATCCGTTACGAAGGCGAATTCGTTCGTCGTAAAGAAGGTAAAACTGGTAAGTAATGCCGCATAAGTAAACGAAAGGAGTGACGTAAATGATTACGAAGCTTGATAAAAATGCTACTCGTCAGAAAAGACATGCGCGTGTACGTGCTAAGCTTTCTGGAACAGAAGCTCGTCCTCGTTTAAATGTGTTTCGTTCAAACAAACACATTTACGCACAATTAATTGACGATGCACAAGGCGTAACATTAGCAAGTGCTTCAACTCTTGATAAAGAGATCAGTATCGAAGCTAGTAGCAATGCTGAAGCAGCTCAAAAAGTTGGCGAACTTATTGCGAAACGTGCTGTTGAAAAAGGTTTCAAAGCTGTGGTATTTGACCGCGGTGGTTACCTCTTCCATGGTCGTGTTAAAGCATTGGCTGACGCTGCTCGTGAAAACGGCTTAGAATTTTAATGGATAAGGAGGGACATAACAGATGCGTAGCATTGATCCTAATAAATTAGAACTTGAAGAACGCGTAGTTACAGTAAATCGTGTAGCTAAAGTTGTTAAAGGCGGACGTCGTTTCCGTTTCACTGCACTAGTTGTTGTTGGTGATAAAAATGGTCATGTTGGATTTGGTACTGGTAAAGCTCAAGAAGTTCCGGATGCTATCCGTAAAGCTATTGAGGACGCTAAGAAAAATCTAATTACTGTACCAATGGTTGGAACTACAATTCCTCACCTTGTGAACGGTCGCTATGGCGCAGGTCACATTCTATTGAAACCAGCTTCTGAAGGTACAGGAGTAATTGCTGGTGGTCCTGTTCGTGCGGTACTAGAATTAGGCGGAGTTAGCGATATCTTGTCTAAATCACTAGGTACTAATACACCTATTAATATGGTTCGCGCAACAATTGAAGGATTGAAGCAATTGAAACGTGCTGAAGACGTAGCTAAGTTACGTGGAAAATCAGTACAAGAACTGTTAGGATAAG
The DNA here is from genome assembly GCF_042787975.1 of Peribacillus sp. YIM B13482. Classification (NCBI taxonomy): domain Bacteria; kingdom Bacillati; phylum Bacillota; class Bacilli; order Caryophanales; family Bacillaceae; genus Peribacillus; species Peribacillus sp. YIM B13482. The sequence continues at coordinate 17,939 of NZ_JBHZPF010000028.1, read as the reverse complement.
GAGGGAAATCGAATTATGGCTAATAAATTAGAAATTACCCTCACTCGCAGCTTGATTGGTCGTCCTGAAGATCAACGTGTTACAGTTAACACTTTGGGTTTACGCAAAATGCATCAAACGGTTATTCATGAAGATAACCCTGCGATTCGCGGTATGATTACCAAAGTTGCTCATCTTGTTACTGTAAAAGAACAATAAAATAATTTTTAACTTAACAAGGAGGTGCCAACATGAAACTTCATGAGTTAAAAGCTGCAGAAGGTTCTCGTAAAGAACGTAAACGTAAAGGTCGCGGTATTGGATCTGGTAACGGTAAAACAGCAGGTAAAGGACATAAAGGACAAAACGCTCGCTCCGGCGGCGGTGTGCGTCTTGGATTTGAAGGGGGACAAACTCCTCTATTCAGACGTTTACCTAAACGTGGATTTACCAACATCAACCGTAAAGACTATGCTATCGTGAATCTTGATACGTTAAATCTTTTCGAAGACGGTACTGAAGTAACACCAGCTCTTTTACTTGAGACTGGAGTTGTTAGTAAAGAAAAAGCAGGAATCAAAATTCTTGCAAAAGGAAGCATTGAGAAAAAGCTTACTGTTAAAGCTCACAAATTCTCGTCTACTGCTAAAGAAGCTATCGAAGCTGCTGGCGGTAATACAGAGGTGATCTAATGTTTCGCACGATCTCCAATTTTATGCGCGTGGGTGAAATAAGGAATAAGATTATTTTTACCCTTCTAATGTTAATCGTCTATCGCATCGGTACATTTATACCTGTACCGCATGTGAATGCCGGTTTTCTCGCTGAACAGGACCAGCTGAGCGTCATAGGTCTTTTAAATACCTTTGGCGGCGGAGCACTAAAAAACTTCTCCATATTAGCGATGGGTATCATGCCATATATCACGGCATCTATCATCGTTCAACTATTACAGATGGATGTTGTACCTAAGTTCACTGAATGGTCTAAACAAGGGGAAGCAGGGCGCCGTAAATTAGCTCAATTCACGCGTTACTTCACTATTATCCTAGGATTTATCCAAGCTTTGGGCATGTCTTATGGGTTCAATAATATGTCAGGTGGCCAGTTGATTGAAAATCCTGGAATTGCAACATACTTGCTTATTGCGACTGTCTTAACGGCAGGAACAGCTTTTCTTTTGTGGTTAGGGGAGCTGATCACTGCTAAGGGTGTGGGTAATGGGATTTCCATCATAATCTTTGCTGGTATCGTAGCTAGTTTGCCAACAACGGCAAATCAAATATACGCCCAACAATTTCAAAATGCTGGTGATCAATTATTCTTACGAATTATAACGATTATCCTCATTGTATTAGCAGTATTAGCAATCGTGGTTGCTGTCATCTTCATTCAGCAGGCATTACGTAAAATTCCTATTCAGTATGCCAAACGTGCTGCGGTAGGTCGTACACAAATGGGTGGCCAGTCTACACATTTACCATTGAAAGTAAATGCTGCAGGGGTTATTCCGGTAATCTTTGCAATGGCATTTCTTATCACTCCTACTACAATCGCATCTTTCTTTGGAAAGAACAGTGTTACTAGTTGGATAACAGAAAATCTTGCTTATACCAATCCAATTGGTATGATCATATATGTCGCTCTTATCATTGCTTTTGCGTATTTTTATGCATTCATTCAGGTTAACCCTGAACAAATGGCTGAGAATTTGAAAAAGCAAGGTGGCTATGTGCCGGGGATTCGTCCAGGTAAGAGTACACAAGAATATTTAACACGTGTTTTATACCGTTTGACGTTTGTAGGCTCTATATTCTTAGCCATCATTGCCGTTTTACCGGTATTCTTCATTAAGATTGCTGATTTACCTCAATCTGCACAGATTGGTGGTACTAGTTTGCTAATCGTAGTGGGGGTTGCCCTTGATACGATGAAGCAGCTTGAATCACAACTTGTGAAGAGACACTATAAAGGCTTTATAAAGTAATGAGTTTTGGGAACGCCTTGTTCCCTTTACCCATTATAGAGTTTGAGGGGGAAGAAAATTGAATCTAGTGTTAATGGGTCTGCCTGGTGCTGGTAAGGGCACTCAAGCTGAACAAATCGTAGAAAAATATAATATCCCTCATATTTCTACTGGAGATATGTTCCGAACAGCTATCAAAGATGGAACAGAATTAGGTCTAAAGGCAAAATCATTCATGGACAAAGGCGAATTGGTACCAGATGAAGTTACCATAGGCATTGTACGTGAAAGATTAAGCAAGGAAGACTGCCTAAAAGGATTTTTGCTTGATGGTTTTCCACGTACTGTGGCACAGGCAGAAGCACTTGAAAGCATTCTTACTGATTTAGATCGAAAAATGAATTTTGTCATTAATATCGATGTTGATAAAAGCATCTTAATGGAAAGATTGACAGGACGTCGTATTTGCAAATCATGTGGTGCGACATATCATCTTGTATTCAATCCTCCCGCTAAAGATGATGTATGCGACCGCTGCGGCGGAGAATTATATCAACGTGCTGATGATAATGAAGAAACGGTTCAAAATCGCTTAGATGTGAATTTGAAACAAACCAAACCACTTCTTGATTTCTACGGAGAAAAAGGATACTTGGTCAACATTAACGGACAGCAAGATATTAATAAGGTATTTGAAGATATTGATGTGTTAGTTGGTGCTTTGCAAAATTAATCATTCGTATTGATTTATGAAATTCAAACCATTTTTACAACTTACTAGTTAAACTTGGTGCATTCCTTTAATACAAAGGGTATAATGAATTTCGCGAGAGCATTCGCACATTTATTAATCAGGTTCTTGTACTTGGTATTCCCTGAATTGGGCGATTACTTTCTAAGTGATCTTCATGGACATATCCGGTCGGCAAAATTGATGAAGAAATGCAGTGACTCTATTGGGATTCCTAAAGAGTCGTGATATAGAGGGTTGAAAGAAGCTATGTCAGGCGTGCGCCTTTCAAACATCTCCCATGCTATTCAAACCTATGTCGAGACTAATTGCTTCTCTATTTCGAGAGTATGTCGGTCACGGAATCGGTCAAGACTTACATGAGGACCCATAAAATCCTCATTTCGGTCCAACTGATAAAGGTCCTCAGTTAAAGCCTGGTTCTACAAAATGGTGAATACTTGATGCAGAATTGTAAGACTTATGAGGATAATTGGACTGTAGTAATGTTGACGGAAAGATGTGTACCTTTAATAGGTTCACGCATAGAGAAGGGAGAATCACTTTAATGGCGAAAGATGATGTAATTGAAGTAGAAGGCACAGTACAAGAGACTTTGCCAAATGCAATGTTTAAGGTAGAATTAGAAAATGGTCATACTGTTTTAGCTCATGTATCCGGTAAAATTCGTATGCACTTTATTCGCATTTTGCCTGGAGATAAAGTTACGGTTGAGCTTTCCCCGTATGATCTAACTCGCGGCAGAATCACATACCGGTTCAAATAATCCGGTTACGCTCCGATCTGTATAAGGAGGTTAGATAGCAATGAAAGTCAGACCATCAGTCAAACCAATCTGCGAAAAGTGTAAAGTTATCCGCAGAAAAGGTAAAGTTATGGTTATTTGCGAAAACCCTAAACATAAACAAAAACAAGGCTAAATAGAAGGAGGTGCACTCAAGCATGGCACGTATTGCTGGAGTAGATATTCCCCGTGACAAACGTATTGTTATCTCATTAACATATATATATGGTATTGGAAAACAAACCGCGATGAAAGTTCTTGCAGAAGCAGGCGTTTCTGAAGAAACTCGCGTTCGTGACTTAACGGAAGACGAATTGAATAAAATTCGTGATATCATTGACAAGCTTAAAGTAGAAGGCGACCTTCGTCGTGAAATCTCCCTAAACATCAAACGTTTAATGGAAATCGGTTCTTACCGTGGTTTACGTCACCGTCGTGGTCTTCCTGTTCGCGGTCAAAATACAAAAAACAATGCTCGTACGCGTAAAGGACCTCGTCGTACTGTAGCTAACAAGAAAAAATAATTAGTAAAGGAGGTTACTTTTCATGGCACGTAAAACTAATACACGTAAACGTCGTGTGAAAAAGAATATAGAAACTGGTATTGCACATATTCGTTCAACATTCAATAACACTATCGTTACGATCACTGACTCTCATGGTAATGCTATTTCTTGGTCAAGTGCTGGAGCTCTAGGATTCCGTGGATCTCGTAAATCCACTCCATTCGCTGCACAAATGGCTGCTGAAACAGCTGCTAAAACATCAATTGAACATGGTATGAAAACTCTTGAAGTTACAGTTAAAGGACCTGGTGCTGGACGTGAGGCTGCTATTCGTGCACTTCAAGCTGCTGGCCTAGAAGTAACTGCAATTAAAGATGTAACTCCAGTTCCACATAACGGATGCCGTCCACCAAAACGTCGCCGTGTTTAATTTTTCTGTATAGATTTTGTATTCCTGTCAATAATGGGATATAATACTGAGTTTGCGTTCTTACAGAAGATTAATTTTCAGTTGTTGCGCACAGCGGGAACGTATACATGGGGAATTTCGGTTTAAGTGACTTAGTTTACTTGCCGGGGTTTTGACGTTTTGAAGGAGGGTTTATTGATGATCGAAATAGAAAAACCAAAAATCGAAACGGTTGAAATCAACGACGATACCAAATTCGGTAAATTCGTCGTAGAGCCACTAGAGCGTGGGTATGGTACTACATTGGGTAACTCCTTACGTCGTATCCTTTTATCCTCACTCCCAGGTGCTGCTGTCACAGCTATACAAATTGATGGAGTGCTACATGAGTTCTCAACAATTGAAGGCGTCGTGGAAGATGTAACATCTATCATTCTTAATGTGAAAAAACTAGCTCTTAAGATTTACTCTGATGAAGAGAAGACGCTGGAAATTGACGTTCAAGGTGACGGAGTCATCACGGCTGCTGATATCACTCATGATAGTGATGTAGAAATTCTTAATCCGGATTTATATATTGCTACAATTGGTAAAAACGGTCATATGCGTATGCGTTTATCTGCACGTCGCGGCCGCGGCTACACTCCTGCTGTTCAAAACAAGAGAGAAGACCAGCCAATTGGTGTAATTCCAATCGATGCTCTTTACACTCCGGTTTCACGCGTATCTTTCCAAGTTGAAAATACACGTGTTGGACAGTTGTCTAACTTTGACAAGTTAACGTTCGATGTTTGGACTGATGGCAGTACGGGTCCGCAAGAAGCGGTAGCACTTGGAGCTAAGATTTTAACAGAGCATTTAAATATTTTCGTTGGGTTAACCGATGAAGCTCAAAATGCTGAAATCATGGTTGAAAAAGAAGAAGATCAAAAAGAAAAAGTTCTTGAGATGACGATCGAAGAATTAGACCTTTCTGTTCGTTCTTACAACTGCTTGAAGCGTGCTGGAATCAATACCGTTCAAGAGCTAGCTCATAAAACGGAAGAAGATATGATGAAAGTACGTAATCTAGGCCGTAAATCACTTGAAGAAGTGAAAGCGAAACTAGAAGAATTAGGCTTAGGTCTTCGTAAAGACGACTGATAACATGGCGGAATCAATCCATTATGTTGTGAGCCTTGTTTTAGACACACAATATAGAACTTCAACAAAGGAGGGAATCTCTAATGGGTTACAGAAAGTTAGGACGCACTAGCGCACAACGTAAAGCATTACTTCGTGATTTAGCTACGGATCTTATTATCCATGAGCGCATTGAAACTACTGAAGCACGTGCAAAAGAATTACGTTCTGTAGTAGATAAAATGATCACTCTTGGTAAACGTGGTGACTTGCATGCACGCCGTCAAGCTGCATCATTCATCCGTAACGAAATCGCTGACGCTGAGAAAGGCACAGATGCCCTTCAAAAACTATTCAGTGACGTGGCTCCACGTTATGAAGAACGTCAAGGTGGATACACTCGTATCATGAAAGTTGGTCCACGCCGCGGTGACGGTGCACCAGTCGTGGTTATTGAATTAGTTTAATAACAACGATGAAAAAGGGCGGGACAAATGAATATACTCACTTGTTCTATGCCCTTTTTCTTTTTTTAAATAGAAATTCTGTTTTTTAGAAATTCGCATTGAGTGTTACGATGGCTGGCGGAACCTGTTTATACAGGGAGCCTTCACGTCTAGCTCAAGCATCCCTTCCCGCTTTTTTTAATAAGCGATTATAAGATAACCTGTTTTTCGTAACAGGCCCGCTGTAAGCTGCTCTTAATTTACCGAAAATTCTTTCGGTGGAAGGGGTGCAGCGTTTTTTTATATTTTCAGAAGAAATACTACTATGTTTATGTTGATAGAGCAGAGTTCAGATTAGACGAGTGCAGTCGAGGATGAGGAGGGCCACATGGGGAAGAAGCTGGTTTCTTTAAATAATATTATTTACAAATATGAGGGTCAGTCTCGAAACGCTTTGGATGATGTTTCTTTTGATATTCATCAGGGGGAGTGGCTTGCGATTGTCGGACATAATGGTTCTGGCAAGTCGACATTAGCGAAGTTACTGAATGGTCTTCAGTTCCCTAACTCAGGTACCATTACGATTAATGATCAACTTTTGACAGAAGAAACCGTTTGGGATGTACGCCAGAAAATTGGCATGGTTTTTCAAAACCCAGATAATCAGTTTGTAGGCACTACAGTTCAGGATGATGTGGCTTTTGGTTTAGAAAACGCCGGTGTTTCTCAGCAGGTTATGGTGGAGCGTGTTCATGGTGCGTTAAATAAGGTTAAAATGAATGCCTTTCTTAATCAAGAGCCGCACCATCTATCCGGCGGTCAAAAGCAGAGAGTGGCCATAGCAGGTGTAATAGCCTTGCAGCCCGACATAATCATCTTAGATGAAGCAACCTCAATGCTTGACCCAAGAGGCCGTGAAGAAGTGCTTGAAACAGTTAGGGAATTAAAACAGGAAAACGAGATTACCGTCATATCGATCACCCATGATCTTGAGGAAGCTGCGAAAGCTGATCGAATGATAGTCATGAACCAAGGTCGGTTATATCGTGAAGGACCGCCTCAGGGTATTTTTGAATTAGAGGAAGAATTAATTGCCCTTGGTCTGGATATTCCCTTTTCAGTGAAACTAACCAAAGAGTTACAAAAAAATGGTGTTCGTGTGGTTGATGGGCATTTGACAGAGGAAGAGTTGGTGAAGGATTTATGCGAATTACACTCGATGATGTAGAATACCGCTATCAGGTGAATACTCCTTTTGAACATCTAGCCCTTCATGATGTCAATATTTCAATGGAGCCTGGAACCTATACCGCAATCATCGGGCATACAGGGTCCGGAAAATCGACGCTACTGCAGCATTTGAATGCTCTTTTAAAACCGACGAAGGGCAGGGTCTTCATTGGTGATCGGACGATTGAGGCTGGACGAAAAGAAAAGGCATTACGGTCGATTAGACAAAAGGTTGGAATTGTTTTTCAGTTTCCGGAACATCAACTGTTTGATGAAACGGTTGAAAAGGATATATGTTTTGGACCTATGAATTTTGGGGTTTCTGAAATCGATGCAAAGAAACTGGCCAGGAAAGCTATCGCCCAAGTGGGGTTGAGTGAGGAAGTTCTTGAAAAATCTCCATTCGACTTATCCGGTGGTCAAATGCGAAGGGTGGCCATTGCTGGGGTACTTGCCATGGAGCCGGAAGTATTGGTACTGGATGAACCCACAGCGGGACTGGACCCACGAGGACGCAAAGAAATCATGGATATGTTTTATGATTTGCATAAAGTTAGGGGCATTTCTACAATTCTGGTGACACATAGCATGGAGGATGCAGCCAAGTACGCGGATGACATCATTATCATGCACCAGGGTACGGTGTTCAAAAAGGGAACTCCCCAGGAAATTTTCTCCGAGCCAGAACAACTTCTGGAGCTTGGCCTGGATGTACCTGATACGGTCCGTTTTCAGCTCAAGCTCCAGAAGGAACTTGGGGTTCGGTTTGATCATCCATGTCTTAATATCGGTGATTTAGCTGTAGAAATAGATAAAGCCATGAAACGGGGGAACCGCTGATGCTGGATAAAATGATTATCGGGCGTTATGTCCCTGCAGACTCCCTGATACACAAGATGGACCCAAGGGCTAAATTGCTCCTTGTGTTCCTGTTTGTTTGTGTCATCTTCTTGGCGAATAATGTCGTTTCTTATGGTTTACTTGCGGTTTTCACCATCCTGTTGATTAGCCTTTCGAAGATACCGCTTCGCTATCTTTATAATGGGTTAAAACCTATTTTTTTCTTAATCGTATTTACATTCCTTCTCCATATATTGTTTACGAAAGAAGGGGAATTGCTTTTTGAATACGGTTGGTTCGAAATCTATGAAGGCGGTTTGATTCAAGGTTTGTTCATATCCGTAAGATTTACTTTACTAATCCTTGTTACGTCTTTATTAACTTTGACGACAACCCCAATATCCATTACAGATGGTATGGAAGAGCTGTTGGGACCCTTGAAAAAGTGGAAAATGCCTGTACATGAACTAGCATTGATGATGTCCATCGCCCTTCGATTCATTCCAACGCTGATGGAGGAAACAGAAAAAATCATGAAGGCTCAAACGGCAAGGGGAGTTGACTTTTCATCAGGTCCTATAAAGGACAGGGTTAAATCGATTGTACCGCTGCTTGTTCCTTTATTTGTGAGTTCGTTCAAACGGGCAGAAGAATTGGCGACTGCCATGGAATCAAGAGGATACCGTGGTGGGGAAGGCCGCACGAAATACCGCCAATTGGACTGGAAGACGAGTGATAGCCTTTTGATGGTCTCAATAGGTCTTCTTACGGTCATGTTATTTTTATTACGTTCATAATAAGGAAGAGTACTATGCCAAAATATAAATGTGTGATCGCTTATGACGGCACGGACTTCGCTGGTTATCAGGTGCAGCCTGAGAAACGGACCATCCAAAGTGAATTTGAGGCAGTCTTAGCCCAAATGCACAAAGGCACAATTATAAAGGTCACTGCTTCAGGCAGGACAGATTCAGGGGTTCATGCAAAGGGGCAGGTGATTCACTTTGAATCACCCCTTACATTTCCTACTGAAAATTGGGTAAAGGCGTTCAGCGCCCTTCTTCCGACTGATATTATCGTTTTGGAAGTCGATATCGTGCCTGATGATTTTCATGCCAGGTTCCATACGACTGGGAAAGAGTACCGTTATATCATAGCCCGATCCAAATTACGAGATCCGTTTAAACGGAATTACGCCTATCATTACCCCTATCCATTAGATGGGAAGGCGATTAAGGAAGCAATTTCCTATTTGGTAGGGACGCATGACTTTACAAGTTTTTGTTCGGCAAAAACGGAAGTGGTCGATAAGGTTCGAACCATCCAAGAAATTGACTTTGAAGAGAGCGATGGCTTCATGGTTTTTCGCTTCGTTGGGGAAGGGTTTTTGTATAATATGGTGCGGATCTTGGTTGGGACGCTCCTGGAAGTCGGCAGCGGCAAGATGGAACCCCGGGATATGATCGGGATCTTGGACAAAAAGGACCGCAGTTTTGCAGGGAAAACAGCACCTGCCCAAGGCTTGTATTTATGGAAAGTATTTTACAAATAAAAATATTTTCGAAGTGATACCAGTTTTTTTACAACTGGCAAACAGGATGAAATCAGTAATGGAGCGGTTTGATGCCATACTGACCTTTTCATGGAGTTACAAAGAGTGTTTTATAGACAACTTATCCTAGTGTAACATTCCCTTGACAATGAATCTGGGAGAAGTTAATATAATATGGTATGTATTTTAATCCCACGATAAGCCCCGGAAGTTTATTGTGATTGAAAATAAATATAAAAAATTAAAAAGTTTTTTAGGAGGTTAACCATGCGTACGACATTTATGGCGAAAGCTAATGAAGTAGAACGTAAATGGTATGTGATTGACGCTGAAGGCAAAACTTTGGGTCGCCTTTCTACTGAAGTAGCATCCATCTTACGTGGTAAACATAAACCAACTTTTACACCTAACATTGACACTGGTGATCATGTAATTCTAATCAATGTTGAAAAAATCCACTTGACTGGTAAAAAATTGACTGACAAAATTTATTACCGTCACACTATGCATCCAGGCGGTCTTAAAACTAGAACTGCTCTTGAAATGCGTACAAACTACCCTGAGAGAATGCTTGAACTTGCTATCAAAGGTATGCTTCCAAAGAATTCTCTTGGTCGTCAAATCTACAAAAAATTACACGTATACGCTGGAGCTGAGCACCCACACGCTGCTCAACAACCAGAAGTATACGAATTACGCGGATAATTACTAAGGAGGTTACTATCTTGGCACAAGTTCAATATTATGGTACTGGTCGCCGTAAGAGCTCAGTAGCTCGTGTACGTTTAGTACCAGGCGAAGGTCGCATCGTTATTAACGGTCGTGACATTAATGAATATATTCCTTTCGCAGCATTACGTGAAGTTGTTAACCAACCACTAGTTGCTACAGAAACTACTGGAAATTACGACGTTCTAGTAAACGTTAGCGGTGGTGGATACACTGGTCAAGCTGGAGCAATCCGTCACGGTATCGCCCGTGCATTACTTCAAGTTGATCCAGAATACCGTCCATCTCTTAAAACTGCTGGTTTACTAACTCGTGACCCACGTATGAAAGAGCGTAAAAAATACGGTCTTAAAGGCGCACGTCGTGCACCTCAGTTCTCAAAACGTTAATTCTATTTTCGTTTCGAAAGGCTCTCAACCATTTTGGTTGGGAGTCTTTTTTATGAAAAAAAAAGCTTTTGACCACACCATAGCACCATGGACCTTTTGGGATTTAGAAGGTTTTTGCTCTCTAGTATCTGTTACATGTTTATTTATGATCATTGTCATATGAATGTCCCTAGTATCGCCCCATCTTCTTTAACCTTACTCCGGCTTCAACAAGGTAAGAATCATGGGATGTCTGAATACAAGAATAAATAGTGGCTTAAGGAGAATCAAAGGTAATTAACGCTTTATACCGCTCTTATCGGCTTTTACCATCCTAGCCCAAATGAAATGCCGGGATCGTAATGGTGTGTTCCTTTTAAATCACGGGAGTTTATTTATATGATAAAGATTTATTTGTAAAATCCATATTTATTAAGTTTCTGATTAGGAGTATGATAGTACTAAAAAAAAGAAAGAGGACCTCATATGAATTCAACATTCTCACCAATTGAAACGACTAAAACAAAAGCCTTGGTCATCAATGCGCTATTCATCGCATTAACCCTTGTAGCGACAATGATCAACATCAAGCTCCCAATAATGGGTAACGGAGGCCTAATCCATCTTGGTAACGTTCCCCTTTTTATAGCAGCTTTGGTATATGGCAAAAAAACAGGAGCGATAGCAGGCGCAATCGGAATGGCCTTCTCCGATCTTATTTCACCTTGGGCAGCATGGGCACCGTTTACATTCATCATCGTAGGTGCAATGGGCTTTTTAGCTGGCCTCATATCCGAAAAGGTACCCGGAAAAAGAGAACTTGTATATACACTTGCCGTTGTCGTTGCATTGATTGTAAAAGTCGTGGGCTACTATTTTGCCGAAGTTATCCTTTACGGTAACTGGATACAGCCATTCGGCTCTATCCTCGGAAACGTAATGCAGGTCGTATTAGCGGGTATAATTGTAGTGCCCCTTGCAGGACGCTTAATGAAAAGAGCTGGTCAGATATAGGCAGTGGAATTTGCGGAAACTATTTCAAACCATTCTTGGAGTTGGAATACGTTGTTTGTGACCTCAAAAAAGTGCCTTTTTGATAAGTGAACTAACGCTATGAATTTCACCCCCGCTGCTAAATAAGCAGTGATTATGACCGTTATTGCAATATGTTATATCATGTGAAAGAAGGACATCCGTTTACCATGGATGTCCTTTTTCATCCTAATCGAGTTTTTTTATTAAGGGGATTGAAAGAGAAAACAAAATCATTACATTCGCTTAAAGTTCAAGAAAGAAATACAGATAAGAATAATTACATATTGAATCAATGTCCTGAAGAGGCATGCGTGGTGAGCTGCCCGAGTCGGCACGGACAGCCTCGGTAGCAGCCTGAGTGGCGAGTTATCGGGGGATAATTCCAAGTTTCTTAGGTCCAAATGATTGGCTTGTAAGTGGGGGGGAAACAACGTAAACCTCCGAAGATGCAATCATATTCCTGTTTACTCAGGTGGTGCGTTCGTAGGTTCGCGTATCGATTCATTTTAAAAAAACAACTGGATCCTCCTCAAAGGTTCATCTTAGTTCCAAGTCCTTGTAAACAGACTTTTATCACCCGAATGTGCGTTCTGCCTTTTAACAACGTTTCTTAAAGAAGAGACTCTTTATTAAATCGAGTTCCATGTGCCTTCTTCATTTACTTCCATTCACCCATGCAATTAGATCATCAACCTACGGCTGATGAACTTATTCTCATTATATTTTGCCAATAGAATAAATGAATGGTTCAAAATAGAACGCAAAAACTAAATTATGTCTTAGGAAATAATTTGGGAAATGGGGAATTGCCCCGGAGGTGAAATATGGCTGTGATATTAGGTTTACAGGAGATGCAAAGGGAAAGGCAATTGAAGTTCGAACGTAGATTGCTCAGGGATCTTTCTATCGACGACATGAAGGGAAGGATTCAGCGTTACTTTGGACAGGATTTCATGGATGTCTTGGAGGAAGGCTACTTCGATGTTGCCATCGAGGCTTATTTATTAGGAGCGAACTATAGTAAGTTTGGCTATTACGGTGAGTCAGAAGAAGATGTAAGGGCCAGGTGTTGGAAGGAAGAGAAGTTTTTGACCGATACTCTTTTTAACTTTATTTTGTATTGGAGAGAAGTTACAGCGAATAACGCTTTCGATGAAGGGTTGTTTTATTGCTGTGAAGGGTTTGTGGGAGAGTGGTGGCAGGACGGCTTTAAGACTGGTGAAAAACGATATAAAATGAAACTGCATTAGAAGGCAAAAATCCCATACCTTGTTCTAATTCCATGGTTTGTCCCATACCTTTTAGTATAGGAATCATGGAAGGGGAACGGTCATGCGTAGAAAGCTGAAATATACAGGAATCGCTATGGGATTGTTTGTCCTTTTTTTAATTGTAACTTTTAAATTTGTTGAAGATGATTCTTGGGACTCCTGGAACCTTCCGTTGGCAGGTAAGGTAATCGTGCTGGATGCCGGTCATGGGGGAATGGACGGCGGGGCAAATGTACAAGAGGTAATGGAGAAGGAAATTGCCCTTTCCGTTTCATTAAAGGTTCGCGACTATTTACAGGAACAGGGTGCCCTTGTCATCATGACCCGTGAGAAGGATGAGGATTTGGCACAGGGAAAGACAAAAGGGATCCGCCAGCGAAAACAGGAAGACTTACGGAACCGGGTTGAAATGATCAATGATTCGGAAGCGGACTTATTCTTGAGCATTCATCTGAATTCTTTTCCTTCAGCGTCATCGAAAGGAGCCCAGACCTTTTATACAAACAGGTTTGAGGAAAATGAACAGGTAGCAAAATTCATTCAGACTGAAATCATTAGAAACCTTGAAAATACAAAGCGTGATGCAAAAACAATAAATCATGTGTATTTGATGAATCGTGCTAAGAAACCGGGAGCTCTTGTGGAAATTGGTTTTCTTTCCAATAAGGAGGAAAGGGAGCGCCTAGTCAGTGATCGGTATCAAGAAAAGGTGGCCAGTTCGATTTATATGGGTATTTTACGTTACTTTACAGAGGAAAAACTAACGCAAGAAGAGTGATTTCTGGGTCTCTTGTAACGTACAAGGCCCTTTTTACTATGGGGAAGTAATCAGGTTTCGCGTACAGGGCAGATAATAAGCTTTATTTCAGTAATATGTTATACTGAAAAATGGGAAAATAAAACGAATTCAAAGGGGTGCTCTACTTGTTAACAGAAGAGAAAGTACTGAATTTATTAAAGGATCTTAAAGACCCTTTTCTACATAAAAGCCTTGAAGAGACAAATGGGATTATAGAAATCAAAATAAAACCTGAAAAGAATCATGTAAGCGTTAAACTTGCCATTGCGAAAACGGGTACTGCCGAGCAAATGCAAATGCAATCGGAAGTGGTGGACTTGCTGAAAACGAACGGAGCGGAATCTGTAGGGATTCGTTTCACGGAGCTTTCTGAAGATGAGTTAGCCAAGCACCGGGAAGGCATTCCGCAGGATGAAGCGGACCAAGGCTTGCTTGGACCTAACAGCAAGACACAATTCATTGCGATTGCGAGTGGTAAAGGCGGAGTGGGAAAATCTACGATTTCAGTGAATTTCGCCACTTCACTTGCTCGCTTGGGTAAAAAGGTCGGATTGGTTGACGCTGATATTTATGGATTCAGTGTACCTGATATGATGGGGATAACAAAAAGACCAGTCGTCCGCGGGGAAAAAATCATTCCTGTAGAACGGTTTGGCGTTCAGGTTATCTCAATGGGCTTTTTTGTGGAAGATAACGCGCCTATCATCTGGAGAGGGCCGATGCTGGGAAAAATGCTTAACAGTTTCTTTAATGAAGTGGAATGGGGAGAATTGGACTATTTAGTCCTTGACTTACCACCAGGTACAGGCGATGTTGCATTGGACGTGCATACGATGCTCCCTTCATGTAAAGAAATCATCGTTACGACACCGCATCCGACTGCTGCCTTCGTTGCTGCAAGAGCTGGTGCCATGGCTATCAAGACAGAACATGAAGTCATTGGTGTTATTGAGAATATGTCATTCTTCGAAAGTAAAACGACCGGTGAAAAAGAATATGTTTTCGGAAAAGGCGGCGGAGCGAAGCTTGCAGAAGAGCTTCGAACAGAAGTCTTAGGTCAACTCCCGTTACAACAGCCAGATTGGAACGAAGAGGACTTTGCTCCATCCATTTACGCAGCAGACCATAGGCTCGGTAGGATTTACGAGGATATTGCTAAAAAGGTCATTGAAAAGCTACAATAAAAAAAGGCTGATTCCAATGGAATCAGCCTTTTTTTATTATTTTGCCTTTTTATCCTTATTTTCCTTCTCTACCGCTTTAGTAGCTGCTTTATCCAATCTCTCCTGCATTTTTGCTTGAACGAGAGGGCTCTCCATGGTTTCTATGATCAGCTCTTTATAGACGGAACGCATTTCCTTTGTTTTTAATAATTTATTCATTTCTTTTTCCATATCCGGTTCTTTCAATATATCCATGATCATTCCACGATACTGAGGATCAGCAGTTAAGTCCTTCAATACCTTTTTATGTTCGTCTTCTAAAGCTTTAGCATAAGCGGAAGCGAATTCAGGATCATTAAATGTCTTTTTCCAAAATTCCTTTCCTTTATCTGAAGTGACCATATCTTCAATGGATTTCTTAATGACATCCGAGTCCATTATAAGTTCAGCTTTCGTTTTATCATCGGAAATGATATCCTGGATGGCTTTTTTTCCATCATCTGTCTTCAAGATATCGACGACCATTTTCTTTGTCTCTTCATACTCCATTTTATCTGCGCCTGCTCCATTTTGAGCACAACCGGAACAAACGAGTAAGAATGACGTGAAAAGCAAAGCAACTCCCACTCTCATACGCAGGGCCCCTTTCATCCTTCTTATTGTTAATATGGTTCCAAACGGAGATATTATTCCTTGGTGGAATAAGTGGATTTTTCCAAATTTGGTTGGTACAATTAGGGGAATTAAATAGAAATGTATGGAGGAAAACAATGAACAGCCGTAATTTAGTTAAATTGTTTTTAACAACATTGCTTATCGGTGGTGTAACGGGCGGAGTTGTAGGGTTTTTGGCTCGATGGAGTGAGTTTGAGGCTTATTTCTCTTCTTTTGAAGCCAGCGCCATCCTATCCACGTTTATTTGGTTATTCGGTGTTGGGTTAATTTTTAGTGTCATAAGTCAAGCTGGCTTTTTTGCCTATTTAACGATCCATCGTTTTGGCCTGGGAGTATTTAAAAGCGCTTCTTTATGGAATGCCGTTCAAATTGTACTTATCCTTTTTGTTGTTTTTGACCTGGTTTACCTGCGATATCTTAATTTTGGTTCAGGCGAGGGGATTAGTTCCTATATCGTGTTAGCATTGGTTGTTTTGGCTGCAGCACTGATTACAGCTTATTTCAAAATGAAACAAACGAATAGACAATCGTTTATCCCAGCCTTATTCTTCATGGTCGTAGTCACAGTTTTGGAGTGGTTACCTGTCCTAAGTACCAATGATGAAAGCTGGCTTTACTTCATGCTGCTCCCTTTGATAGTCTGCAATGCTTATCAACTCTTGGTTCTAAGCAAATTGATTGAACGATCACAAAAGGAATTGGCCAGTAAAAAAGCACGGAAGCAAACTCGAGCAAAGGAAATGAAAGCCGGCGAATTAAATAAAGGCAGCAGCTAATCTACTGTAAGTCGGGCCATACATAAGGAAGTCAACATAAAAACTGCGTACTAAGGTTCATGAGGACCATCAGTACGCAGTTTTTTCAGTCAGCGGATTTCCTCACTGTTTGCCGATGAATTGGAAATCATTTCAGAAACGTTAACAAAGTTTAAATTTTTTGATTGTAGTTCCCCTAGTAACTGTGGCAAAGCCTTATTAGTTTGTTTTGCTGAGTCTGAAGCATGTAATAAGATGATATCACCCTTTTTGGTCTTACTGATGTTCTGAACGATCTGGTCAACACCTGGATTGGTCCAATCCTTTGAATCGATGCTCCAATGGACTACAGTATATCCGAAGTTCTCACTGATCTTTAAGAGGCGTTTATCAAAGTGACCGGTGGGCGCCCGTAAAAGTTCTATATTCTTTACATTCAGTTTTTTAAATGCTTCTTGAGCTTTAGATATATCTCGGATGATTTCTTGATCTTCCATTTCGGAATAATCCTTATAATCGTAACCAAGCATACCGATTTCATATCCTTCTTTCCTAATTTTCTCTACTATGTCCGGATGGCGCTCAGCCCAAGATCCCGAAAGGAAAAAAGTGGCTGATTTAATCTGTTCCCTTTTTAATGTTTCTATTATCGGGGCGGCTTTCTCATCACCCCAGCCAATATTGAACGTAATCGCGACATTCTGTTCCCCTTTATAAACCGCTTTTGGCCCATCTTCTGTAGAAAAAACAGGGGCTTGAAGAATGTTTTGCACAAAAAGGAACCAGGCGGTAAAAAGTGCCGTAAGTAAAATTAACGAATAATACTTGATTTTTTTTGCATGAAGCACCATGAAAAATTTCATTAATCCATCCCCTTGTCCAAAAGACTCTTGTCTTCAAATTTATGCGCGAGGATTATTGTTATGCAAAAAATCAGTTGAAAATTCATAAAAAGGGTGTGAATGGGGAAAGATGTCTGATGGAGGTGTGAATCATGCTCGGTTTATTGATTAATGACAAAGAAAAGATGGAATTGGAGTACCTGTTAAAAAGAGAGATGGATGAAATACTTTTCGATTTGCAAGATGACAGAATTGATCACTTAGTAAAAAGGGCAATAAACGAAAAATATAACATCCTTTTCAGACTGTTTAAAAGGGTGAGCACTGAGGAGGAATGCCTAATGTATATGAGGGTGAAAACGAACTTAACCAAGGGAAATCAGTCATGATATATAAAAGTGAATTATATTCAAAAAACCTATTGACTATTAATTTATACACTGGTATATTATAAAAGTTGCTGCAACGTAGTAATGCTTTTGAAAAAGAGTGAAAAAACTTTTCGAAAAAAGTTATTGACGAAGCGGTAATATGATGTTAAGATATTAAAGTCGCTAAGAGATATAGCGAAAAAATTGCTCTTTGAAAACTGAACAAAACAAAGCGCCAACGTTAAATTTTAAGTGAGCACACACTATTGAAAAAGCAAAATGAGCAAGTCAAACATTTCTTCGGAGAGTTTGATCCTGGCTCAGGACGAACGCTGGCGGCGTGCCT
>NZ_JBHZPF010000027.1:0-62211 GCF_042787975.1 Peribacillus sp. YIM B13482 | reverse complement strand
TAGTAGGGCTTCCTCCTTAAGATTTTGAGTTAGATTGGTCTCTATACTCGTATCTTACTGAGGGGCTCTATTTTTTTAAAACCTGATATTTAACGATCTACAGGAATGCTAACGGATGCTTTAGTTCATTAAGGATTACTAAAGAAAGTCATTTCCTAACGTACAGGAAACGGCTTTTTTTGCTGGGATTTGCTTAACGTACAAAATACCGAGGTTTGGTGATACCCCCTTCTATACGTCTTTTTTCGATGATAAAAAAACCACAATAAAAATGAAAAGTAAATATACGTGCAAAATAGCACTTAAAATAAGTGCAAATTATCACCTAAAGTAACAGAGGAGCACCAAGACAGATATGATTGCCGTGTCCAAATGCAATCTGAGGACTTGGATTATGGTGAATATCAAATTCATGGTCGCGTTCAATTTCGTCTCGATTAGCTGATGCAAGCAGAGCTAATATTATTTGGCCTTTTTGTAAGTGTTTGCACCCTTTAAAGCTTAGTTTAAAAGCTACCTATTTCACTAAACTTATCAAAGGAAATTTTTCCTTCTGACAGGATTGTGCTGTTAGCGTGGGCTAAATACTAACATTATAAAAAAACTTCATCATTTTGACCTAACTGGCCCTAAATAGCGAGCTCTTTTTTTATGGTAATATTGTCCTCATATGGTATAATAGTTACAGAGAAGGAGTGTGTTAGCTATTGATAAACCCGAAAACATGCTAATTATTCCTTTTTTATATTTGTTACGTGACTATTATCGTATTTAGTACTTTTAAATCGAGTTTTTAAACAAATCAATATATAATTAGAAAGCGAGATAATAGATTTAAATTTATTAAGGAGGGACATAGAATGATGGAATGGGCTCTAATCATTTTGTTTGGTGTAGCAGTTTTACTGTTCATTTTATCGTTTATTAAAAAGGATTCTGTAAAAGTGGACAGTCAATTGGAACAGCTTGCTATCACTTTTGGAAATGAAATGAATGTATTACAGGAAAAAATCAGGAACATCGAGATAGATGCTGAAATTACGGTGCAAGAGGCAGGCATTCTTGCAATGTCTTCCGAAAAGCGGAACTTGTTGCGTGAAGTACTCGACCTACATAAGCGAGGCTATTCATTTGAAAGCATCGCACTGAAAACAAAACAGACGGAAAATGAGATAGAAGGCTTGCTTACTCCTTACATTAAAACGAAGAGTGAAAGGAGAAATGTGGCCAATGACATCTAAATCAATGCGCAGCTTTGCCGGTGGCCTTATTGTTGCGGCAGGTTTGTGCGGTGCAGTGTATTTCTTTGGTCCAAGTGAAGCGACGGGCACTCCAGAGAAACTAACAGAAAATGAGATGAAAGAATCTCTGGCTTCTGAAGGGTATGTCATACATACAGAAAAAGAATGGGAAGATGAGATTGCTGAAGCAAAGTCGATTAAAGATAAAGCGGAAGCTGAAAAAGAAAATGTAAAAGAACCAACAGAGAAAGTCATATATCGTACAGTTCTGAGAGTGTCTAAAGGCTCGACAAGTATCGATGTGGGTAAAACCCTTCAAAAAGCAAAAGTCATTAAGAATGCCAATAAGTTTTCAGACGAGGTTGAAAAGAAAGGCAAGGCCAACGGGCTACGACCTGGAACATATGTGGTAGATAGTGAGATGACGACGGATAAGATCATATCCATCATATTTAAATGACCATAAAAACCGACCATCCATGTGATGGTCGGTTTTTATATGCAGTCAACTCAATGTTACCATTTCAATACTTAAGATTTGATTAGCCGATTTTTGCATAAACCTTTAACAATTAAGATGAGATGAAATGGAAGATTGTTAAAACATGTGAACTTTTTCATGTTTTCCTTACCTTAACCTTTGTCCGCACTCCGGCCCACATTGCAATAATGAGACCTCCAACAGTATCGGCGATTAAATCTGTCATTGTATCTTTATTTCCTCCGCCTTGTAATGTCATTCCGAATAATTGATCAGAACTAAATTCGTAGATTTCCCATATAACACCACCAAGTGCTGCGAAAGAGAGGGTAAACAAAAAGACAAACCAGGGGGATATCCCATTACCTGCATTTCTGTGTACCAAACGTTCATATAAAGCAATTGCAGTAAAAGCAAGAAGGGAACCACTTAGAAAATGTAAGAATGTGTCCCACCACCCCAGTCCATACCAGCCTAAAATAGATCCTAAATATTGTGAACCGAACAAGAAGATTAAATAGGAAATGATAATGGGCAGATTGAATTGAAGCTTTGTAAATAGGGCCAATAGCAGGGGAATTGCTCCACAAACCACACCACCTATCGAAACAAGAGATTTGAAAGTTTCATCGGTTGTATAGTAAAAGATAGATAAAGCTGCCATGAAAAGTACATAGACCAAACTAAATGAAATAACTAACTTACGATTCATATGATTACCTCTGCAAATTATCATGATTTTTTTGTACACTAGAATAAATGGAGATAAGAAGACCGCCAGTAAGACCGAAAATCATATCGTACATAGTATCTTTATTACCGCCTCGCTGCATGGTTTGAGTAAAAGTCAGGTCTCCTGCGAACTCATAGACTTCCCAAAGAACAGTGGCAGTGACTGAAAGTGAGAGAACAAATAGAAAGATGACCCAACTTGAAATATCTTTTCGCGCCCCATGAGGGATGAAAAATTTATAGAGAGCAATTCCAACAAAACCGATAAAAATGCCCTTGTAGAAATGAAGGGTAGAGTCCCACCATTTAAAATCCACATAAAAATTTGCGATTGACCCTAAAAATGTCGTACAGAAAACAAAAACATAAAAACCTATAATGATCGGAATGTTAAAGGGATTATGTTTAACAAATAATAATGAAATGGGCAAGGCACTTACCAATATACCCCCAAGAGCTACCATCCATCGGGAAGAATCATCTTTAATGAGGTAAAAGATGAATAAAACAGTCATAAATACTACAAAAACTAAACTAAGAATAATGATTATTTTATGTTTCAACATCCCACCTCATTCATAACATTCATTGGATCATCCTATTGTATTCGACCAACATGCAACGGTGAAAATGGATTTTTTCGAATTTCCAGCCTATTTTTATGATGATCTTTATTTGCCGCCAACTCGCATTATTATAATTACTTTGCTACCATAAGTGCTTTCTTTATAGTGGGCCCAAGAACCAACATATCCAGAATGATAACCAGAGTTAAAATGATTCCTCCGATCAATATCAGGTATAAAAAGCTTTATTCCTTTAGTGAACTTTGAAGAGAAAATCATTGAAAATATAACAGGTTTAGTGAGATTTACCAAAATTAGCTGGATGTTTTGTATATTGCTTAAGATAGAAATTTTTAAAAAATAGTAAGTAATATGAAGGAAATTTCCAACCTTACTTTCAAGACAACAACTACTACAGCTAAAGGAGAAGGGGTATGTAAAACAGCCTTTCCAACTAAATACAAAGGATTAAATGTTGAAACGATCAGGCATTCACCTTTTTGTTTGTTCCTTCCTTCTTAATACTTCTTATTTTTGGCCATTCATGTTCAAGTTATTCACATAGATAAATTAAATTGAACATGAATGGCCTTTCTTCTAGAATCCTACCTTTTTCATTATTCGGGCTCGTTTTCCTGGCTTTTTCCTAGTTATAATATCTAAAAAAGGGAGGAAGCACGCACCTTATAAAAAGTTGACCACGTTTTAAGCAGATACCCAACTCATAAAAAAAGCCATAATACGGCATCAAATTGATGGCTCCAAAATCAATCCGGAAGTCCTTTCAAGTTATATTGTGTGTAAAATGAAAAATTTTTCGGAAGAATAGTTATTTTTTACTATTAACACAAAGTGTTGAAAATGTCAGAATATTAGTAATAGTTATTTTTATGATTATTAAATGAAAAGGGAGGTTTTTTTTTTTGAATTTTAAGAAGAAAGTTCTAACAGTTTCATTATCTAGTTTAATGTCTTTAAGCGCTGTAACAGCTGTTGCGCTACCAGTCGGAGCGGTTGGAAATGGCCCCAGTGCTGGAAATGGTCAAGTGACAACTTCAAATCTGCATACATATGAAAGCTTGGTAAGTTATCTAAAAACCCAGGATGCTAAACAAGAAAGGTTGGCATTGGAAGTAATCGGGGAAACGGTAAAAGGAAGAGATATTTATCTTGCGAAATATATTTCCAATCCTAAAAACCCAACTATACTATTTTTAACTCAACAGCATGGAAATGAACAGCTGACTACTGAGGGTGCACTGGAATTCATTAAACATTTAGGAACGAATAAGACTAAAGGGGTATTGGAAAATGTTAACATCCTTATCATTCCTATGTTAAACGCAGATGGGGCAATGGGAGATGTTAATTTCTCTCTTGATGACTATTTGGCAAAAGGTGATCGACATCTAACCCGAGCAAATGCAAACGGGGTCGACTTAAACCGGGAGCATGATAAAAAAACCAATCAAATGCAAGTCGAGGTAAAAGCTTTACACGAAAATGTATTTGCAAAATACGATATAGATTACATGATAGATTTACATCATCAAGGGACGCTAAGCGAAACAGATGGTGAACTTGTTTCAGGTTCAATACTTTATCCTACAAACGCAAACGTAAAGCCTGAAGTGCTAGGAGCTTCAAAAAAGCTGGGTGCTGTTGTATATAACTCAATTGAACCTACTGGTTGGGGCCATATTGGTAAATATGATGGCGGTTCAGGAGAAAATATAGGTCGTAATGGTGCGGCTGTTCGTTATGATATTGCAACTTTACTCTTTGAGATGCGGGGGATGTCTGACCACAATGTCGAGACAGTTGCACTTGGACAAAAAAGTAATGGCTATCTAATAAAGCAAACAGTCACCACTTTGGATGCAGCTGTTAGAGCTATTGCCGATCATTCAATTGAAACGGTCGATGCAGGCTTTTGGGACACCCTACCAACACAATCGAATCGTTCCGGTGGAGAATCAGACGAATAATATGGTGGCACATCCCATTCTTTCTAATGGGATGTGTTTTTTTCATTCCCTTTTTTGCTATTCCTAATAAATCGGAAACAGAATGAAGTTCGAAATTTTCCAACACAGATAGAAGCGTGAACAAGGATTTATTCGGGAGACTAAATTGTTCACCAGTTGATATAAAATTATTTACAGGGAAAATAGCATATAAATATACAAAAGGCATCTGCTTTCACTAAAAGCAGGTGCCTTTTGTATATGGGACCCATTTTGTTATTGTTTAGCTTGGATCTTTCCCTCCTATAGATAACCATCCTATAAACTACTTTGGGGTGAATTCTCCTTTTTTTGTTCTTCTTTTATTTTTAAGGCTACTAAACTGGCAAAGTCATGGATGATGGTGGCTGCCAATAGTGATGTGATTTGTGTTGGATCATATGGCGGGAGGACTTCCACCAGGTCGAATCCAATAAAGTTGAATCCTTTCAGAGAACGTATCATCTCTAGAGTTTCAAAGCTATTTAGGCCGCCGACTTCAAGGGTGCCAGTACCAGGGGCACAGGATGGATCAACAAAATCAATATCAAAGCTCAAGAAACAAGGTGTATCCCCAATGGTTTTCTTGACTTCCTTCACGACATCTTCGATTCCTCTTTCCTTGAGCTGGGGTGTAGTTATCACGTTGTAGCCTAGATCCGTACTGGAATCTATATCTCCTGGATGATTGAGGGTACCTCTGATTCCAATTTGGAAAACTTTATCCGTTTGGAGCAACCCTTCCTCATATGCACGGATAAAAGGGGAACCATGCCAATATTTCTCATCGTAATAAGTATCCCAGGTATCTGTATGTGAATCAAAATGGAGAAGTGCAACAGGACCGTGTATTTTTGCGGCAGCCCTTAGATTAGCCAAGGTTACTGAATGATCCCCTCCGATGCCAATTGGAATGATCCCGGTTTCCATCAAGTCTGACAGAGCCCCTTCAATTAATTCATAGCTTCGGTGTATATTATGGGGAATCACCGAAACATCCCCAATATCAATTGCATTACATTCATCAAACGGGTACACCTTGTGAATGGGATGGTAAGGAAACAAGGTCATGGATGCCTGACGTACTGCCTGTGGAGCAAACCGAGCTCCTACCCTGAATGAAGCAGCTGTATCAAAAGGCATACCTACCACTGCCAATTTGGCATTTTCTCTTGAAGATGGTAAGCGCATAAATGAACCGGTGGTACAAAACTCTGGTTTAACATCAGGGGATAAAGGATATTTCATTTTTCTATTCCTCCATTTTCTTATAACGATAATAGTTTTGAAACTCATATAAATGAATTCCTATGGATGATTAATTATGCAATTATCATGCCAAGTCACAGTAAGTGGTTTTTTGTGGCTTCTAACCAGATATCATTTGAATGGAATATGCAAGTGCGAATAATTTATGGGAAATTGAATCGCCAATTATAAGATGCTGAACGACTTTTATTCCTATAAATCAATCCAATGCTGGTAAGAATGCAGGAATAAAAAACATTTCTAGCGTAATTCATTTATCGAAGTAAACCGAAATCAGATGGCACAAAACTTGCATTAAGGTATACAGTTGAAATTTTTATAAAGAGGGAGGCATTGAAATTTATCAATTTAAAAAATATTGATCCTACAATTTGAAAACGGTTTCAAGGAGGAATGATAGGTGGAAAATGAGGTAACATTGAAAAGAACGCTGAAATTATGGCAAATTGTTATGATGGGGTTAGCTTATATGACACCCATGGTCGTATTTGATACATTTGGCATTGTATCTGGGATTACGGGGGGCCATGTGCCGACTGCTTATATCGTCGCGTTGGTAGGGATGCTTTTTACAGCTGCAAGCTATGGAAAACTAGTAAAGGTTTTTCCCGCTGCAGGTTCTGCCTATACTTATACTCAAAAGGCCATTAACCGACATTTAGGATTCCTGGTAGGCTGGTCTTCGTTGTTAGACTATTTATTTTTACCTATGGTAAATGCATTGTTGACCAAAATTTATCTCACTGCTTTATTTCCAGAAGTTCCATCATGGCTATGGGTAGTATTATTCGTAGCAATTGTCACCATTCTCAATCTCCGCAGCGTTAATGTACTTGCAAACTTTAATGCTCTTTTTGTTTTAATTCAGATTGCCATCATGGCAGTGTTCATCATTCTTGTTATCAAAGGTTTGCACAATGGAGAAGGTACAGGGGAAGTGTTTACAATAAAGCCTTTCATAAATGAAGGAATGGACTATTCGGCTATTATAACCGGAGCCACGATTCTTTGTTTTTCCTTTTTGGGGTTTGATGCGGTAACGACACTATCTGAGGAGACGCCAAATCCGAAAAAAACGATTCCAAAAGCGATATTTTTAACTGCACTTTGGGGTGGAATCATCTTCATTACCTCTTCTTTCTTTATTCAGCTCTTTTTTCCGGATATATCGCGTTTTAAAGAACCTGATGCTGCGTTACCGGAAATCGCCCTTTATGTAGGTGGAAAGCTATTCCAATCCATTTTTCTGTGCACGACTATCGTCAATACGCTAGCATCAGGACTAGCATCACATGCCAGCGTTTCACGACTTTTGTATGTCATGGGTCGTGATAAAGTGTTTCCGGAAAAATGGTTTGGGTTTATTCACCCTAAGTGGAAAACGCCAGCCATTAATGTTCTCATAGTTGGAGTCATTTCATTGTCGGCTTTATTCTTTGATCTAGTCACAGCTGCATCACTGATCAACTTTGGTGCATTAATGGCATTTACCTTTGTAAATCTGTCAGTGGTCAGCCATTTTATCATCCGGGAAAAAAAGCATCGTACTATAAAGGGATTTATCAATTACTTAATTATGCCTTTAATCGGAGCTATATCAATTGGCATTCTCTGGATCAATCTTGAGACAAGTTCACTAATAATGGGGTCAGGGTGGTTTATTATTGGTTTTTGTTATTTATTATATATCACAAAGGCATTCCGAACGGCCCCGCCTCAATATCAAGTTGAAGAGATTCAACTATGAGGCTCGCAGGGAAAAACGCATCCTAAAAAGGATGCGTCAGACTGTAGACAAACCCGATGAAAATCGAGTTTGTCTATTTTTATGGCTTGTACAATTTGGACGTTGATTTCCATTCCAGGCACTCGCTTTCCGCGGGCGGTCGGGGAGCCTCCTCGGCTTTCGCCTGCGGGGTCTCCCCTAGACGCGCTTTTCCCGCTGGAGTCTCGAACACCCGCTCCAATCAACTTTGTCTTGCCTTTTAGATAAACACTTTTGCCTGGAGTCATTTTTGTTTTAAAATAGAAGTATTAAAACTTGAGGTGATGAGGATGCTTTCTAAACATGATTCTATTCAGCGAGATCAACTTGAAATGATTACGTTAGATCAACTGGTGCCACCGAACCATTTGGTCCGAAAAGTGGAGGCCGCCATTGACTTCTCAATCCTATATGACATGGCGAAAGATATGTATTCAGAGGTAGGACGCCCAAGTATTGATCCAGTTATTTTATTTAAACTGACATTCATTCAATATACAATCGGTATTCTTCCTTATTAAGTTTATCCAGTGGAAAAGGTTTTTTTATTATGGTTTTCACGGTCTTGATTTATTTCTTCTTGAAGTCGTTGGTCATAAAATAACATCGGCTTTACCGTATACATCCTCGAACAAAAGAAGGATTCTTCCGCAAACATGACTATGTTTACGATGAACATTTTGATTGTTACACCTTTGCCCATCGGGCGAGGTTTTTAAATACTCCACGACGAATAAAGAGGGCATCGCGAGTAAAAATCACCAAAACACATTTGTGTGACATGTCCATTTTTATCAAAGTGTACCGAAAGTAACGACCATCAAAAAGTAGTGACACGTCATATTGGCAAGATTATATGGAAGAAGCAGATCATCTGCATCATCATCAAGATGTAAAACCTATCTATGCGAAACGTAAAGAAACGATTGAGCGTGTTTTCGCAGATGCAAAAGAAAAGCACGGCATGCGTTGGACTACTTTAAGGGGACTTAAAAATTGTCAATGCAGGCGATACTCACTTTCGGTGCCATGAATGTAAAGAAAATGACCTAACATAGCGGGCCCGTAGAGACCCAATTCCTTAATATTGAGCAAAATTCAAAGGGAATTTCAAAAGGGGTTCGGAATGTTTTAATTCCGAACCCCTTTTGTCGACAAACTGACGCATCCTAAAAAGGATGCGTTTTTTTACTATTTGTATTTATTTTTTCCATATGCAAATGGATGCTTATGAATGAATTCATATGTCTGGAAGAGTGTATTCTTTAACCATGATTGCAGCGGCTAGTAACAACCAGCAATAGTGTTCAAAGCGGTCACCAAATATTAGTAGGGTGATAGATAGGGATAATGTCGGACGACTAAATATTCTTGTTTACATGACGTTCTAAAGTTAGCAATACAAGGATGAGTTTGTCCTGGCTATCTTCTAAGACGAAGAATCTCTTCACGTGCTTTTTGATAATTATCTATGGTTTGTTTATCGATTCGATGAAAAACACTTAAGAAAAGAGCATCAACCATGTTAAGTTGCAAGATTCTAGATGCTATACTGCCGATTCGGTGATCATGTTCGATGTCAGGAAAACAAAGTTGAATACTAGCTATTTTCAATAAAGGAGACTTTGTATAAGCGGTTATTGCCAATACTGGTACGTTTATCTTTTTTGCATATGAAGCCATCTCCAATACATCTTTAGTTTTTCCGGATGTGGAAAAAAGGACTAATGCATCTTCTGATGTGAAATTGGAAACATAGGAAATCACTGTATGAAAGTCAGTGTTCATTCCTGTAGTAACGCCAAGTTTAGCAAATTTATTACTGGCATCTAATGCAGCTGTAGAGGAGCCCCCGACACC
This sequence comes from Peribacillus sp. YIM B13482, assembly GCF_042787975.1. Classification (NCBI taxonomy): domain Bacteria; kingdom Bacillati; phylum Bacillota; class Bacilli; order Caryophanales; family Bacillaceae; genus Peribacillus; species Peribacillus sp. YIM B13482. The sequence goes on along the minus strand of NZ_JBHZPF010000027.1, from coordinate 52,291 downwards.
AAAAAAAGCAATTTTTTTTGCCTGGCTTAAGCATTCTACTGCTTTTTCAAACTCTTTTTTGTTCAGAGTTTGTCCTAAAGAGTCTAAAGCAAATTTATTGCTCATTGTTACTTTTTGGAAAAGCTGATATGGAGTATCATTTTCCCGTAATAAAGAAAGATCATTAATGTTGGCATTATTTGAACTCATTTCTTTCACCAATGTATGTTGAAAGGTTTTAAAACTTTCTATACCCATTCTTTTACAAAAACGGACAACACTGGCTTGGGAAACATTAGCGTTGATTGATATTTCTTGAATCGTGTAAGTTTGCACCAAATCTGCATGATCCAATATATATTTGGCTACTTGCCGTTCAGCACGTGATAAGGAATCGGCTTTTTCTTTGATTTTTTGTAATAAAGTTGAGCTCATAGTATGTCCCCTTTATTAAAGATTTTAATAACTGCATGAAAACTTCTTATTGTTTCATTATATATCATAAATGAAATGTTTTTTGCACATTTAGCAAAAAAAAATACCAATTATGAAATTTTATTTCTTATTTTTTCAATTAAACCTTGATTTATTAATTCTTTTTTAATAAGATAAGTCTATGAAAACATTCAAAAAATTCTGTTATCAGGAGGGGATAGTTTGAATCGGGCCATTTTACTTGTAAGTCATGGGAATTTAGCTTCGACTATGAAAGAAAGTGTAGAGCTTATAGCAGGGATACAGCAGCAACTCTTTGCATTGAGTATGGGTGACCAAGTAACGTTAGATTCATTTTCAAGAGAACTAGAAGCAGCAGTCAATCAATTGTTGGATCGGTACAAAGAAATAATCATTCTGGCAGATATTAAGGGGGGAACCCCATGCAATGCAGCTACACTTCAAGTGTTGAAAAATAGCCGGGTACAAGTAATCGCTGGTTTCCATTTAGGTTTAGTTATTGAATCTTGCCTTTCACCTGTAAGTCCCAAAGAGCTTTTGGATAATACTTCCCGGAGTATTTGCTATATAAACTCTACAGTTAACCCCATAAATATTAAGGAGGAATTGTAATGAGCATCGTTGTAACCCGTATCGATGAACGCCTTATACATGGGCAAGTTGCTTATTCATGGAGTGTTGCTTATCAAGTCACAGAATTTATTGTAATTGATGATGGCGTCGCAAACGACCCAACACAACTTTTGTTACTTAGCATGGCAGTCCCTTCAGGAAAAAGACATGCTATCCTATCTGTCGAAGATGCAGTGGAATATTTAGATGAGCAGTCAAATCTGGAAAAAACATTTATCGTAGTAAAAAGCCCTCGAGTCCTTTTATCTCTCATTGAAAAAGGGATCATTCTACCTTCAATAAATGTAGGTGGCATGTACTATAAAGAAGGAAAACAGGAAATTAGTAAAACCGTCTTTATGGATGAAGAAGATAAAGCTGTTTTTCTCAAGATTAGAGATCACGGAATCCCTTGTGAAATCAGGACCTCGCCTAATGATAAATCTATTAATTTATTTACCAAGATTTAGAAGTCGAAAAGGTAGTCAAAGTTAAAAGGAGGAGGAAAAGTGGAAATTGAATTAATATCAGCGATTTTGTTAAGTGGTTTTGTTGCAGTTCTCATGACCGAAAATTATGGGTATGGATATTGGATGATTAGCCGTCCCATTTTTGCTGGGCCATTATTGGGGCTAATAATGGGAGACCTACAAACCGGATTAATTGTAGGGGCCAGTGTGGAATTGATGTTTATGGGTGTGTTACCGATTGGAGGCAGTGTTCCTCCTAATGCACAAATTGCTGGTCTAATAGGGACTATATTTGCGATTAGCGCTGGGGGTAAGCCTGAAGTTGGAATTGCACTGGCATTACCAATCGGTATTTTAGCGCAACTTTTAATCATGCTAGCTTGGAATTTTAATATTTATCTAGTGCATCGGGCAGACAATGCTTTACAGGAACTTAATCTAAAAAGGGCAGAACGGCTACACCTTTCTGGAATAATCGTTTTTTTTACAGTTATGTTCATTCCCACTTTTTTAGCCATTTATTTTGGTAGTGGATTTGTAAATAATCTTGTAGACTTAATGCCTTCTTGGTTTATGGAAGGATTAAAGCTTACTGCAGGAATTCTACCTGCAATAGGGATGGCCATGCTCCTAAAAATGATGAACCTCAAGAAGTTTTGGTCATTTTTCCTAATTGGATTTGTTCTGGCAGTCTACTTGGAACAGAATGTACTTTCAATAGCCTTGTTGGGTCTTGGAATCGCGATTAGCATTTCAGCAGTGGGAACGAAAGGAAATGATAGTGAAATTTCCCGTCATTCCTCCCGACAGAGTGAAGCTAAAACGACGATCCTGACAAGGAAAGATTTAATAAAAACATTCTTACGTTCTTTCTTCAGTATGACGTCTATAAATTATGAGCGTTATGGCAGTTTAGGATTCTGCTATGCGATATTGCCGGCACTCAAAAAACTCTATCCAAATAATCAGGATTTAAAAGAATCAGTTGTTCGTCATAATGAGTTTTTTAACTGCCATCCCTATACTTCTAATGCCATCATAGGTGTTGCTCTTGCACTCGAAGAACAACGTGCGCTAGGAAACCCTATCACCTCAGAAACAATTTCTTCTACGAAAGCCGCATTGATGGGACCACTCTCTGGAATTGGTGATTCTGTTTTTAAAGCAACTTTTATGACTATTTTTGCAGCAATCGGCGCTGGTTTGGCGTTGGATGGAAATTTACTTGGACCCATTATATTTATCGTACCAAACGTCTTGCTAAATATTTTCTCTCGTTACTACGGCATTGTCTATGGGTACCAGTTTGGGATAAGCCTAATTCTAAAAATGAAAGACTCTGATATTCTAAATAAGTTTGTTCAGGGAGCTACCATCGTAGGATTAATGGTAACAGGATCTATGGTAGTTAATTTTGTTAAAGTAAGCGTGGCTGCTAAATGGAACTTTGGAGGCAAAGAAATAAATTTGCAAGAACTTCTTGATTCAATCTTACCTGGGCTTTTGCCCCTCCTCTTAACACTTGGTTTCTTATGGGCATTGTTTAAATATCAAAAGGCTATCTACTGGTTAATCTTACTTTCCTTTATTATAGGATTAGCTGGTAAATTCTTAGGAATTCTTTAGGTGGTAATTATGGATGAAAAAAACGTATTGGAAGCCATTAAGAATGGATTGATAGTGTCGTGCCAGGCTAGAATGGGATGGCCGATGTACGGGGCGGATATCATGGGCGCATTAAGCAAGGCTGCAGAAAAAGGAGGCGCCGTTGGTATTAGGGCTACCGGGCCTGAAAATATTAAAGCAATAAAAAAGGTAACAAAATTGCCTGTATTAGGTATTCACAAACAATGGATAGAAGAATGTGAAGTTTATATTACTCCTACCTATGAAAGTGCAACAAGCATCATTGAGGCTGGAGCGTCTATAGTAGCTTTAGATGGGACTCAACGAAAGCGCCCTCATGGAGAAACGCTAGAAAGTATCATAGGAAAAATCCATAGTGAGCATCCAAATATTTTAGTGATGGCAGATTGTGCGACTTTTGAAGAGGGACTAATCGCAGAAAAATTCGGTGCTGATATAGTAGCAACCACATTGTGTGGGTATACAGAGGAAACAAAATACGTGAAGGAGGTTGATTATGACCTTATTCGAAAACTCTCTTCTGCCTTAAAAATCCCCATCATCGCTGAAGGGCATATTCATACTAAAGATCATGCTAGAAAAGCTATTGAAAGTGGTGCTTTTGCTGTCGTGGTAGGAACGGCCATTACTCGCCCTGAAATTATCACAAAAAGGTTTGTAGATGAGTTAAACCTGTTGGCTGAAAAATAGAAGTTTCAATATAATATATTTTGAGTATTTATCTTTTAAGTTTAACAGTCGGTTCCTGACTGACTGCCTTTTGATTAGTCGGTACCATCGCCTGGCATCTGCTACATAAAAATCAACGACTCTTTATCAGGATAAGCAAAAAAAGAGCACCCAATGAATGTTTTTACATTTATCGGGTGCTCTTTTGGGTTTTGTTGGAATAAGGAGAAATCGACGTGTATGGATTTTTCTTAAATTGTGATCATCAGGAATGAGGTATAGATAATGATAGAGTATTTTGGGATCAGTTTTTAACATGAGAAACAAAAAAAGCTCAAAAGGAAGTTTTTCCATTTAATGAAATTCCTTTAGGTATTTAATCATCATTTTTTACATATGCAAACCTGAATTGCTTATGAATTAATACATATGCTTAATGATTGAATGTGTGGTGTTGATGATTGCAAATGGCGGTCTATTGCTATACACACTATATCCTCAAAGCTGGCATGAAAATTGCTTAATAAAGTTATAAGAATAAAAGTGAGGTGCAAAATGACAGGGGAAATTAAGATGATTGAAAAACGTCAATTGGATAATCCACTGCAAGAATTCCAGGATATTTTAAAAGAAGCCATTCAAGTTTTGGACTATCCAGATCTGGTTTTTGATTTTTTAAAAGCACCAATGCGTTTTCTGGAAGTCTGTATTCCTATTCAAATGGATACTGGGGAGACAAGGATGTTTCAAGGATATCGGGCCCAACATAATGATGCTGCCGGTCCAACGAAAGGGGGGATTCGTTTTCACCCGGATGTCACTCCTGAAGAAGTTAAGGCATTGGCGGGTTGGATGAGTTTGAAATGCGGAATAACGGATCTCCCATATGGAGGGGCAAAGGGTGGCATTGTGTGTGATCCCAGACAGATGAGTTCATCAGAGCTAGAACGATTAAGCCGAGGGTATGTCAGGGCGGTCAGTCAAATAGTGGGGCCTACAAAGGATATTCCGGCTCCGGATATGTATACGAATTCTCAAATCATGGCCTGGATGCTAGATGAATACGATCACATCAGGGAATTCGATTCACCCGGCTTTATTACAGGGAAACCACTCACATTAGGTGGATCGAAGGGCAGGGAAAAGGCTACTTCCAAGGGAGTATTATATACACTTCAAATGATAAGTGATTTAAAGGGGATTCCGATTGAAGGCATGCGGGTAATCATTCAGGGTTTCGGGAATGTCGGCAGTCATTTAGCTATGTATTTATATGAAATGGGGGCTAAGGTTGTCGGTATAGCAGATGAGCTTGGAGGTTTATATGACCCGAATGGCTTAGACGTTGCTTACCTTTTGGAGAACAGGGACTCTTTTGGGGTCATTTCGAATTTATACAAAGATACATTATCCAATCAAGAATTATTGGAAAAAGAGTGTGATGTGCTGATTCCCGCAGCTATTAGCGGGGTGATAAATAAAGATAATGCAAAACGATTAAAATGTGAAATTGTGATCGAAGCAGCAAATGGGCCGACAACAAAAGAAGCAATCAAGATTCTCGATGAAAAAGGCATAGTGCTAGTCCCGGACATTTTGGCGAATTCAGGAGGGGTGATAGTCTCGTATTTTGAATGGTGCCAGAACAACCAAGGTTATTACTGGACGGAAGAGCTTGTGGATGAACGATTGAAGGAAAAGATAACAGCCAGCTTTTTGAATGTCTATCATACTTCCCAAAAATATTCCGTGAACATGAAAGTAGCTGCATATATCGAAGGGATTCGCAAAACAGCAGAAGCATCCCGGCTTCGGGGGTGGGTCAGGTTCTAATGGAATTGGGGCTTACAAGAAAGGAGGCTATCCTTTGAATTTTGATATTCTATCCGAAAATAAAGAAAACCAAGCCATTCATCATTATTGCTTATTGTCACAAGATTATAGATATGATGTGACCATTGTATATTCGGCCCAATTTTTAGGTAAAGCAATGGTGACTTCCATTCAAAGCGGAAGAATGATCCTGTTGTGTGCCAATGATATTAATTTAGATCAGTACTGGGCTCCGACCCTTGGAATTGAACAAGAAGATATACCGGACTTCCAAGACTTTCTCAAGTTAGTTCTACAATCTCCATTTCATTTTGAAGAATACTGAAGGAAGGAATGATGTAAATGTACGTTGATGTGATTCTTAGCCCTTGTGATGGCTCGGTTGAAAAAATTTCAATATCCAAAAATTCCAGATTCTACGAATGGGAACCGTTATTTCAGATAAAGAAGGCAGATGGAGGTGTGGAAATCATTGATATTGGTGTCAGCGGAGAGGTGGAGTCATTGGAGGTAATGGAGGGGGAACCAGTTGTGGCTGGAGAGGTCCTCGCCTATTTTAAAGAAGATTCATTCGTGACAGGCAGCGATTAATTTAAAACGAAAAAGAAGATGAAATGATTCATCTTCTTTTTCCGCTTATCCGTTTATCCTCCGCAGCACCTTTATTCATTGACCCCTATATCCCAATTTTGACGAAACCCGATTGCCAGTTTCCATCACATTCTCAATGAGGAACTCAAGTCTATCCTCTGTCAGGTTAAAGCTCACAAAACCAATGCTCACTGCCCCGTGCACTTCCCCAAAATGGTTCAGTATCGGAACGGCTACAGAGCATGTTCCTTCTGTCCGTTCGCTGTGACTGATTCCATATCCCTTCTTTTTAGTCTCTTGCAATATATCCCAAAAAGATGCTCTTTCTTGAATAGGCAAAAGAGCATCTACGATTTTTTTAGCTTGATTATATGGCATATAGGCGAGCATCACTTTATTTGCAGCTCCAATATGCATAGGTACTCGTGAGCCAAGCTGGTCATAAACCCGGATTTGGCTTTTTTCACTGTCGATTCGTTCGATAACGAGTGACTCCATACCGATTGGCTGGCTAAGATACACGCTTTCCTCCACTTTGTTCATCAGCCTTTCTAGTTCAGGCCTAATTTGACTGATGTAATCCATTTTGTCATACATACGCAAACCATTTTCGAGCCAAATATTCCCTAAACCATATTGTTTAGATTGTCCATCCTGTTGAATTAATCCATGCTTGGACATTGCTTTTAATAATCGATGCATGGAACTGACAGGAAGCTCACATTCTTGAGAAAGTTCCGTAATTGATAGCCAGTTTTCCGATGAATTGGAAACTAGCACTTTTATAACGTTCATGGCACGGTCAATCGATTGCATAAACAAACCACCTATCTTTCATTACAAGTTGAATAAAACTTCGATTTATTTGAATATTTAAAACATATTGACATTATACCAAATTTAATTTTATAATAAAAGAAAAAATTCCTATTAGCGGAAACGTTTTCCGATGGGCGGAAAAAGGAGGGGGAGGCAGTGACATTTTGTTCGTCTATGTTCAAACCATTGGAACGTGTCATTGTAAAACATCCGAAAGAAGCTTTTATTAGTCAAGAGCATTTAAGCCAAGCATGGCAGAACTTCAACTTTGCGGAAGAGCCAGATTTCAACGAAGCCCTAACAGAGTATGGTGACTTTATTTCCATTTTGGAGAAATATGTTCCAAACATCGATTATTTGCCAGCATCTTCGCTAGTCGGCATTGACTCCTTATATGCCCATGACCCGGTCAAATTCACAAGCCAAGGAGCGATTATTTTAAAGTCCGGAAAAGAATTGAGGCAGCCTGAAGCTGATGTATATAAGGAATATTGTCTAGAAAAGAACATCCCGATTATTGGGTATTTAACGGGTGAAGCGGTCGCGGATGGCGGTGATATCATTTGGCTTGATGATAAGACGCTTGTTGTCGGACATGGTTATCGTACAAACGCTGAAGCCATTCGGCAATTAAAAGAAATGACCACTCATCTAGTGGATGAATTCATCGTAGTTCAGCTTCCGCATGATCAAGGTGAGGCAGAGTGTCTCCACCTTATGTCTTTCATCAGCATGATCGACCATGATTTAGCGGTAGTTCATTCTCGGCTTATGCCAGTCTTTTTCAGAAAACTGCTTATTGAACGAGGCATTCAGCTTATCGAAGTGCCGGATGATGAGTATGTGAACTTAGGCTGCAATGTGCTTGCCATTGCTCCGCGGGTTTGTGTGATTTCTTCTGGTAACGCTTACACAAAGCAAAAGCTTCTTGATGAAGGAGCGACAGTTTATGAATATAAAGGGACAGAAATCAGTTACAAAGGCACTGGCGGTCCAACCTGTTTAACCTGTCCGGTGGTTCGTACAAATATTGAAGGGGGATTGGAATGAGTCAATTACTATGGGGTACTCCAGAAACGCTCCGTACCTTGTTATGTGAACTTGTTAGCTGGGAGAGCCGTACTCTTACATTAGGGGAACGGATGTTTCCGTATAAGCTGCAAGATAAATTGAGGGAGCTTGATTATTTTAAAAGGAATCCGGAGCACTTATCACTTCATGAAGCTGATTTAGGGAGAAATTTTGTCACTGCCTTTTATAAACATCCTGCAGCAAAGGAGACCGTTGTATTAATTAGCCACTTTGATACGGTTCATACTGAAGAATATGGTGATCTTGAGACTCTCGCTTTTCAACCGGAGGAGCTCACGAAAAAACTTCATGACAGGAAAGATGAACTACCGGAAGAAGCGCGCATTGATCTTGAATCGGGAAAGTACCTGTTTGGTAGAGGAACGATGGATATGAAAATGGGGCTTGCCCTTCATATGGCTATCATCGAAAAGGCAAGCAGTGAACAATGGCCGATCAATCTCCTGCTGTTAACGGTCCCTGATGAGGAAGTGAATTCTGCGGGAATGAGGGCTGCGGTTAAAGAACTTGTGACTTTACGTGATAAATATGATCTATCCTATAAAATGTTTTTTAATAGTGAACCGTCCTTTTCACAGAAACCGGGTGATAATAGACATTATATTTATTCCGGAACTTTGGGGAAAATCATGCCGGCTGCCCTTTTTTATGGGAAAGAAACTCATGTGGGTGAGCCATTAAAGGGCATGACGGCTAACTATATAGCCTCGTTCCTCACGCAGCTCATGGAGTGGAACACTCTTTTTCTGGAAAGTGATCTTGGCGAGGAAACACCTTTACCCGTATCGCTTCAGCAAAAAGATCTAAAACTGCAATATTCAACACAGACACCTTATCGGGCAGCCGCGCTTTATAATGTGTTCATTATGAAAAGAACAGCTGCAGAAGTAATGGATCTATTCGAGCAAGTTGCAAACGAAGCAGCGATGAAATGCAATGAATCCTATAAAGAGCTTTGTCTGCGTGAACAAATCGAAGGTGTGGGCGAAGTGAAAGTATTGCGCTACGAAAAGTTACTTTCATATGCCAAGGGCAAATTTGGCGTGAGTTTTGTTGAGCAAATAAAGAGTGATGTTAAAGAAAACATGGATTTGGATGAGCGGGAAAAATCAGTGCGGATCGCCGAAAAATTGATGATACAATGTCAGGAGCTTTCACCCGCCATTGTATTGCTGTTCGCACCGCCATATTATCCAGCCGTAAATACGTCCGCTGATCCGCTCATTATGGAATCTGTGAAATTAATGAAGGAAACTGCCAGCATGCTTGATGAAGAAGTCAGCCAAATTCATTATTTTAATGGCCTTTGCGATTTAAGCTATGTTCAATATAGTGATGAGTCTGATGGCTGGACGGCTTTTGAAAAAAATACACCAGTCTGGGGCGATACTTACAGCATCCCTTTTGCTGATATGCAAAAACTTCAGGCACCTGTACTAAATGTGGGTCCGTTCGGCAAGGATGCACACCAGCGTACTGAGCGCCTTCACATCGATAGCGCCTTCGTCCATACGCCAGTTATGCTGGAGAGGTTAATAAAGAGTATGTTTAAGTGTTTGGTTGAAAAGTGAAAGAAGGGATCCTGCACCTCTGCAGGAAAAACCAGAAGATATCAGCTCATAAAGTATTAAACTTTAACTGGGGGCCTATTATGAAAATAACCAGCCTGAAGGTCAAATCACTTCCGAGCCGCTTAATCAAAAAAAAAAGCCACTTAACCAACTAACGGAGTTACCGGAAAAAGGGATAAATCCTTTTGTCTTAATGTTCATCGTAATTGTAATAGTGACAGTTTTAACCTACATCTTACCTGCAGGCCCTATCTTTTGATTCAGATTGCGGTAGCGATTATCTTTTTGATCATTGCTCAAAGCATACAGTATGGCCCTTTTTAAAGGTTCGAGAAGTCTGAATATTGGCACTAAATTAATAGGGAGGAGGCAATCATGATGAAGTCAAAACAGGAGACAGTTGTGGGTGAAGTGATTTCATGGAGACGTCATTTTCACGAAAATCCGGAGCTCTCATATCAGGAGCACCAGACTTCTGAATACATCTACAAGAAATTAAAAACCTTTTCAGGATTAGAAGTGACAAGACCAACCGAAACGAGCGTTTTAGCGGTTCTCAAAGGAGCTAAAAAATCTGCCGGAAAATCGAATACGATCATCTTTCGTGCGGATATTGATGCACTTCCGATCGAAGAAGAAGCAGAAATTGAATTTAAATCAAAAAATCCTGGAATTATGCATGCGTGCGGACATGATGCACATGCTGCGATGTTATTAGGTGCGGCAAAAGTCCTTTCTGGAAAAAAAGAAGGGATTAGTGGAGAAATCAGGTTTATTTTCCAACATGCCGAGGAGGTTCTGCCAGGGGGAGCTCAGGAATTGGTTAAAAAAGGGGTTGTGGAAGGAGTAGATTATGCATTTGCACTGCATGTTACTCCTTATGAACGAACAGGAACAATATGTATAAGGGAAGGGGTATTCTGTGCAGCAGCTGATGATTTTGAAATTAAAATCATTGGTCAGGGCGGTCATGCGTCGACTCCGGAATTAACGGTAGATCCGCTAATCATTGGTGCAGAAATTACGACGAATATTCAACATATCGTTTCCAGAAAAATTTCAGCTCTTAGGACACCAGTCATTTCAGTCACTCAGTTCCATTCTGGAAGTGCGCTCAATGTCATTCCTGAATATGCAGAAATCGGTGGTACCATTCGTTCCTTAGACTCTGAAAGCCGAGTGAAAGCAAGGGAGTATCTAGAGCAAATTGTTAAGGGGATTTCAGAAGCGCATGGGGCAAATTGTGAAATTACTTGGTATTTAGGATATCCAGCCGTAGTAAATGATAAAGCTGCTGTTGATATTTCTAGAACGGTCATGGAAGGTATGTTTGAAAAAAATCATATCATCCATGTTGACGATCCTATGTTTGGGACAGAAGATTTTTCAGCTTTTTCCGAAATCGTCCCCTCTTCCATGCAATTCATAGGCGTCCATAATAACGAGTTTGGAAAAGCATATCCTTTACACCATCCTAAATTTAAAATCGATGAGAAGGCTTTAGAGTATGGAGTAAGATATTTTGTAGGGATAGCGGATAAATTATGCAGTCATCAAAATAACTGAGAAAGCATGGGCAAATAAGAGACACCCGTAATAGTTTAAGAGAGGCTTTCGGTTGTCTCTTCTCCTTCTCATACCTATATTTCTTAAGGGATACGCTTCAGGAATATTGAACAGTAAAAGGGAACAGAAATTTCATTTAAAGCAGGGGAGTTGAAACTATTAATTTCCCACATTTTAAAAAGATAAGCTACCTATTTAGGAGGAATATATATGTTTAAACACGCGATTGTAAGGAAGATTGGAAAAAGCTTTGTAAATGGCTTAACAACATCGGATTTAGGAAACCCGGATTATGAAAAAGCGCTTGTACAGCACGAGGCTTATGTAGAAGCATTAAAACGCTGCGGTGTGAAAGTAACCGTTCTCGAAACGGATGAAAGATACCCTGATTCTACGTTTGTAGAAGATACTGCCGTGTTGACGCCAAAATGTGCCCTTGTAACCAATCCTGGTGCAGAAAGCCGGAATGGTGAGATTGATGAAATGAAAGAAGTTTTAAAGGACTTTTATGACACAATCGAATATATTCAATCTCCAGGTATGTTAGATGGCGGAGATATCATGCAAGTTGAAGATCACTTCTATGTTGGCCTATCAACTAGAACAAATGAAGCAGGTGCTCTGCAATTCAAAGATATTATGGGTAAGTATGGTTATGATACGTCCATCATTCCCCTTAAGGAATTCTTTCATTTAAAAACGGGTGTCAATTACCTTGGAGACAATAATTTATTAGTGGCTGGAGAATTCATTAATCACGAGGCTTTTTCTGGCTTCAATCAAATAACCGTAAAACAGGAAGAAGGATATTCGGGTAACTGCGTCCGAATGAACGACTGCGTTATTGTCCCGAAAGGATTTGAAGGAACAAAGAAAAAAATTGAAGAGTTGGGATACACAGTGATTGAAGTGGAAATGTCAGAATTTCAAAAACAAGATGGCGGCCTTAGTTGTCTCTCATTGAGGTTCTAAGATGGTTTGCGAGAAGAACTAGGCTAATAGATAAGATAAGGACGTGATTTTATGGGGTATGGACTGGAAAATAATGATCAGCTGCAACGCTCAATGAAAAGACGCCATTTATTTATGCTCTCGCTTGGCGGCGTTATTGGTACAGGGCTTTTTTTAAATGCTGGATATACAATTAACCAAGCGGGGGCCGGAGGGGCCCTGCTTGGTTATCTTGCCGGCGGTCTTATTTTGTATATGGTGATGGTCTGTCTTGGCGAGCTAGCCGTTCATATGCCGGTAACAGGTTCATTCCAAAAATATGCTGCCGAATATATTGGGCCTTCCGCTGGTTTTTCGCTAGGATGGATGTATTTCGTCGGTTCAGCCGCAACTGCAGGAGTTGAGTTTACGGCAGCAGGAATATTGATGAAACAATGGTTCCCCCATAGTCCCACCTGGATTTGGTGTGCTGTGTTCATTGTGCTTTTATTTACATTGAATGCATTAACGACAAGAGGTTTTGCAGAGGCGGAATATTGGTTTGCCGGAATAAAAATCGTTGCAGTAATTTTGTTTATCGTGATTGGCATCGCTGGCATCTTTGGTTTTGTCTCTTTATCTGATCGTCCAACCCCATTCTTTGAGAATCTAGCTCCTTCTGGTCTTTTCCCAGCAGGGGGCATTACAATTATCTTTGTGACAATGATGAATGTAATTTTTTCTTATCAAGGCTCTGAACTGATAGGAATAGCAGCAGGGGAAAGTGAAAAACCTGAAGAGAACATACCTAAAGCCATTCGAAATGTACTTTTTAGAATCATTGTTTTTTACATTGCGTCCATTATTATCCTTTCTGCCATATTCCCTTCTTCTGAATTAGGCTTATTGGAAAGTCCCTTTGTAACTTTGATGAAGATAGCGGGGGTTCCTTATGCAGCAGGCATCATGAATTTCATTATTTTAACGGCTATTCTTTCTGTGGGGAATTCATGTCTTTATGCATCTACACGCTTGCTTTGGTCGATGGCCCATGATGGAATGGCACCTAAGATATTTGGTGTTTTGTCCAATAGGAAAGTGCCATTGAATGCCCTTCTATTTACCATTTCTTTTTCACTTCTATCGTTATTAACCAGTTTCATTGCTGCTGATACCGTGTTCGTGATACTCATGTCAATCGCGGGGATATCCGTCACAATCTCATGGATGGGAATTGCTTTATCGCAATACATGTTTCGAAGGAAATTTATAAAAGCAGGTGGGAAAATGGAAGAATTACAATACAAAGTGCCTTTTTATCCATTTGTCCCATTATTTTGTCTAGGCTTTTGCTTGCTGATTCTAGTATTCCTTGCCTTTGATCCTACTCAACGAGTTGGACTGATTTATGGAATAGGATTTTTGGTAGCCTGTATATTATTCTATAAATTTAAATTGGCTAAGAAAGTAGAGTCAAACACTAACTTTGAAAATGAAAAAATATTGTAATAAAGTTCTATAAGATTGCCCGTTCGTATTAAAAGGTTAGCCAGTTTATTTTACTGGTTGACCTTTTTATTTTTTAGTTGCGGTCACTTGGATGATTATTACTGAATCGGAAGGAAAATACTTACATTGTGACGAAGTAGAAGGAATATCTTAATAAAAAAGCAGAAGGAGGAATGCCAGATAACAAAGTGACTAACAACATCACAACGAGCTTAGAGGGGCGGGATCTCGTCATGGAAGGTATATTTGACGGGCCGCGGGACCTTGTTTTTAAAGCGTTTTCGAATTCTGAGCGATTGGCTAGCTGGTGGGGACCGAGTGGGTGGCAAACGGAAAATCGGGAGTTTAATTTTAAGCCTGACGGCGTAAGGCATTATTGCATGCGATGCACAGATGAAAAACAAGGTGAATTTTATGGCCAAGAATCTTGGGGGAAAGCTGTTTATCAAGAAATAATCGTACCGGAGAAGATTGTCTACACGGACATGTTTGCAGGTGAAGAAGCCTTCTTGAAAAGCTTCAGCAGATAGGGTAACAAGTATAAGGTGCTATTTAACAACTTCGGTCATATAAGAAATGCGATTCTTACTTAAGCAGGATAGCTTTTTCTTACTAAGGGCAGTGAAGCATGTGGAAAATTAACTTTTTTTACTGCGTGACGGAAAAGAATATAATAAAGTAGGGGGGAAAGAATGAAAATCAATCACATAAATTTAACAGTTAATGATGTTGCAGCATCAAGGGAGTTTTTAGAAAGGTACTTTGGATTGACATGTGCAGGAAGTCGTGGAGATGGGTTTGCCGCAATGAGAGATGATGATGGATCCATATTGACACTAATGAAAGGAAGCGATGTACAATACCCCAAGACCTTTCATGTTGGATTCATACAAGAAAATGAAGAACAAGTTAACAGGATCAATCAGCGATTGAAAGATGATGGATTCATGGTAAAACCTCCAAAACACTTACACGGATATACTTTCTATGTAGAAGCGCCTGGAGGATTTAACGTTGAAGTACTGTGTTAACGACTTACCTGGAAAGAACAGGATTTAATATTCCCTACATAAGCGTGGTCAATATGGAAAAATCAGTTGGGTCTAGAAATTGGCTGGCGTTAATGCCATTTTAAATCCTTTATGACATTCATGTATGAAAAAGCTGACTGCAAAAGCCCGTTCAAGACGGCTCATGACATCAGCTTTTCTTTTTTTTATCCTAGTCACCAACCGGTTTGATAATGTATGGCTGCATCCTGAAATCAAACATGTATATTAAGCTGCTTACGGAGACGTTGCATTTCCGAATTGAAATAGGCTTTACTGTAATCACATCCAACAATAGCAACGATATTGCCGTCATCATCAATAATTGGCGCAAAGCTTGTTTTCCACTCACCGTATCTGTCTTCGTATATGGGAGTAACACCCGCTTTACCATTAAAAGCCTGGTAAGCGACATTAACCATCTCCGGGGGACCAATATATTCTTCCCCCGGTTCAATGACAAAGCCTTTGTCTGCAACGAGGTGAATCAGACGTCCATCCTCCGTCATGATAAATATAAAGACCCATTCAATTACGCCTTCCTTTTCTTGAATCATGGTAAGTTTTTGTTTTAATTTCTGGGAATAGGAAGTTTGCCGTTTCATATTTTTTTGTAGACTGATAACCTCTTCAGCTGGAATGATAGCTGCGGTTACAGCGGCAACGGAACGAAGCCGTTGATTTATTTGTTCTTCTAAAATGGCCCGTTTATTCACTGGTGAAAAGCTTGCTTCTTCAATTTTATTTCGTAATTTTTTATATTTCCTGCTCATCGTCGGCTGACTGACTTCCAATACCTTTGCAGCTAGTTTTAATGATTTGTATTGTTCCATTGCCATGTTGATCAATTGTTCCTCCACAAGGTCGACTGCTTCTTGCAATGGCATCAGAAAATCGATAACAGGTATTGAAGTGGGTTTGGGCCCTTTAAAAGGAAGGACCTCTTTAACCAAAGCAACATCCACTTCCGGCATTCCGCTTGTAACCACAAGCCTCTCAACTGTATTTTCAAGTTCGCGCACGTTACCGGGCCATTGATAGATACATAGTAAGTCGATTGCATCCGGGGCGAAAGCTACCTTTCGTTTGTACAGTGTATTGTACTTTTGTAAAAAAAATTGAACTAGATGAGGTATTTCATCTACACGATTCCTAAGCGGCGGAAGGTGGATAGGTACGACATGAAGACGATAATATAAGTCTTCTCGAAATTCACCTTTTTTCACCATTTTTTCGAGCGATTTATTTGTTGCGGCAATCACTTGAATATCAACAGGGTGTGAGGTCGTACTTCCAATTGGTGTAACAACGCGTTCCTGAAGGACGCGAAGCAGTTTTACCTGTACGTTAAGAGGTAACTCGCCCACTTCATCCAAGAATAAGATACCCTTATGGGCCAGTGTGAATTTTCCTTTGGCTCCGTCTTTCCTGGCGCTGGTAAAAGCCCCCTCTACGTAGCCAAACAGTTCGCTTTCAATCAAGTTTTCCGGGATGGCCCCGCAATTGACAGGTATAAATGGAAAGTCCCTTCTGTTACCCATATTATGTATGGCCCTGGCGGCTATTTCCTTTCCTACACCGGATTCCCCCAATAAAAGTACAGTTGCGCTGACATCACAAACCATTTGCATTTTATGCAGAACTTCAAGCATGGGTTTACTGCGGATCACAAATGGAAAAGATGGCTTCTTCGATTCCAAGAAGGGTCCCGATTGAGTCCTTGATGCATCTGGATAAGAGTCTTTAATTTCTTTGTAGGCCCAGACCCATTCGCCAGATTCAATCGGGTATGCCGTCATCAGCATCTCCGGACCCTGCCATGAGGACTGCATGAAAGATCTTTTTTCATTTTTGCCCATTACCTCTTCTGCCAAGCTTGTAGAAAATAAATCTTGTTCAACATCCTTGATGGAACCGCCGACATTAGCGGATTTGACTGTATGAAATAAGGAATTCCCTGTTCCGGTTGATTTCAGTATTGTGCCATTTTTATCTGTCACAATAAGCTGATCGTAAATAGACAAGAGTGCAGAGGTGAAGT
Organism: Peribacillus sp. YIM B13482; assembly: GCF_042787975.1. Lineage (NCBI taxonomy): Bacteria > Bacillati > Bacillota > Bacilli > Caryophanales > Bacillaceae > Peribacillus > Peribacillus sp. YIM B13482. The sequence goes on along the minus strand of NZ_JBHZPF010000027.1, from coordinate 35,457 downwards.
GATCCATTATGTCTACCTGCCTTTCATTTAACTTCCTAGTTTTTATATTACAGAAATTTCACAATTGTTCAATAGTTTCAAGAATGAATATTCTTCCTATTGGGAACCCCTGTTAGCAAAGTGTTTCTGGTTGGCATGGTTATTGCAATAAAGTAAAGAGAAGGGACTAATGCAAAGGAGGGAAAAGCAATTTTGAATAAAGAGAATCAGTTTCAGCAGAATATCAATTCAGAAGATCCCTTTATTAAAAGTCTATATTCAGATTTGAATGAGCGGATCAATGCGTATGAACAGGAAGATGCCGTGAAAATCGACAAAATGAAATGGAAGGATGCGACAGGTTCTATTTTTCTCATGATTTTAATCATCTCTTACTTGGTCTATACACTTTTCTAAAGTAGTTTTTTGTTTAGCTCACCCAAAACAAATACAGTCTAGTTTCCAAGCGATACAATCATTATTTTATAGTTGGGAGAGAAGCGAGTGAGTAAAGAGAATTCCTCCATTTCAAAGGATGTGGCCTTTGGCTTTTTACCGGCAAGTAAAAGTGATCGGATTTTTAACCTTCGGGATTTAATTTTAGTACAGGTTGTTATTGGCCTCTCATCTTTTGGGCTGTTAACTGGTGGATACACAGGTACAATGCTTGATGCGAAGCAGTCACTTGCAGCGATTTTATTCGGTAACGCCTTCCCTATGCTGTTGATTGTTCCCATTACCCTTTATTTTGCGCGGTATGGCATAGATACTTTTGTAGGATTTCGAAGTTCACTGGGGTATCTAGGATCCAATATCTTTTTCTTTGTTTTTCTTATTCTGACTCTCGGCTACATTTCCATTGCGCTTTTCATGTCCGGCCAGGCTTTAGCAGAGGCTGCTAATTGGATGGGGATGCCCGCCATTTTCTCAAGCCAAGCAACTGGAGCGCCGTTTTTCTCGATTTTACTCTTCATCTGTGCATTCCTTGTAACGGTGAGGGGACCGATAGCGATTCAAAAATATACCGCAGTAGCCGTTCCGGTATTTATGGTTCTCATGTTTGGCCTTCTTGCAATAGTCTTGTTTGGCCAGGGTTTCACTAACGTTGCTCATATACTTCCTTCCGAGCCATTTGAATCGAATTCTCGTTCATTCGCGACAGCCCTGGAATTAAATATCGGTCTCGGCTTCTCATGGCTTCCATACCTTGGGCAATACAGCCGTTTATCTAAAACAGAAGGAGGAGCATATAAAGCAGGATTCTACAGCTATGGAATCATCGTATGTATCGCTGCTTTAGTTGGGGCCCTTGCTGCATTAGTCGCTGGTTCACTTAATCCTTCTGACTGGATGTTTTCCATCGCAGGAAGTTGGGGCGGATTCATTGGCTTGATTTTACTTTCGGTTGGGAATGTTGGTGCAGCCATTTTCCTTATGTACTCACAAGCTGTCAGCTTTAAAACTGTATTCCCGAAAAAGTCATGGAAGGTTGCGATGGGAACAACCGTACCGGCTATATTCTTACTTCTAAGCTCGACGTTCTACGATGCATTTGGTTCATTCATTGCTGTCATTTCCTTTATTATGGCTGTTCTTGGCGGCATTGTCATTGCAGATTACTTTTTTGTAAAGCGCCAACGCATTTCAATAAGGGATTTGTATGACACACAAGGCTCTTATACTTATTGGAAAGGCATTAACCCGTCGGCCGTTCTCACGGTGGTCATTGGAACGATCGTTTACTGGGCACTCTATAATCCATTGACTTTTGAAGCAAGTGACTTTTTCCTTCATACAGCTGCCGGAATTCCAACATACTTTGTCGCTTTAGTCACCTACTATGTTTCATCTAAATACATTTTCCGTTTTGAAGTTGACATGGAGCGTCCATCCGTTGAATTAAAGGAAGCTAAATAGATAAAAACTCACTTTAAAAAAACTAGGGAACGAGAGGAGATTGTTCAATGTTTACGCAAAGTTTAGATTTCAAAACAACTGATTTAGATACATTCCCATTTCCATTCACTTCAGGTAACTATCGTTATTCAAACGATTTGAAAAGACTCTCAAACATTAACTGTATTGAAGTTACACCAGAATACAGACTCCAAGTGGAAACGAAGCGTCGTCTCCTTCAAGAACAGCCGCATATAAGGTTTCAATCTTTTTCACACACAATGGAAATGCAATGGGAAGTGTTGGAAATGCTCATCGATATGGCAACTGATCGCTATCCGGAGCATTTCGAGGTCATTAAAGATGGAGATAACTGGACTTTCAAGAACCACATTTTCGGGGAATCCGATTCTTTCGTTTATGGCGATGCCACCACGCTTCCAAATGAGCCGCTGGATTATATAGGCCGCCATTTCCACAATGATTTTGTTTTAATGGTTCATCGCGATAGTAATTTCTATTTGGAAGTGGGGCAAGTTTCATACGCCGCACTCTTCTCAGCTAACTGGAATAAAGGCATGTCCTTTGATGAGATCCATGCACCCGTTCCATTTGTATCGCGGAAAGGCGATGAACTGGCAGATCGCGTTCGTAAGTTTTTATTATCCATTGAGCCTGGAAAGCCATGGACACGCATCAACTGGAACCTGATGGCGGACCGTTGGGATGTCAACTATGAAACGATGGATGTCTGGGGACCGCAACGTTCTGAGATAACACCGGAAAATGCAGGTAAACTAGTACGTTTGCGTGTTGAAGAACAAAAATTTTATAACATGCCGCAAAGCAACGCCATTCTTTTCGTATTGAATACACAGTTCCTGCCACTGGAGGATTTGACATTGCGCCAGGAGTGGTTTGATCTGACATATAGCGTACTGCAGGATATTCCGGAACCTATGGCTGAATATAAAGGAATTGCCCCTTTTCTTCCGCAATCGGTCGAATATTTGAAGCGTATTGATGAAAAACAAAAAGCGAATCTAAACAAAAAGTAGGAGGATAGGGCATGTACAATAGTCCAGTATTGTTTGATAAATCCATTACGATCGTAAATCAATTTACCCCTCGGAATGAACGAAGAAAGTTTGTCATCATTTCTGATCAAGCTGGATATGAAAAGGCGAAACGTTTCACTTCTGAAATCGCAGGAACAGTGCCTGTTGAATGTCTTTCCATTAATAGAATGGAAGATAAAGAGGAGATTAAGAGATTCATCTTGGCACAGAAGATGGGCACCCAATTTTATATTGCGGCTGCATGGAACAATGCCGTAATGATCTTCTCGCTCGGGGTGGAAGCTGGCCTATCTGAAGCTGAGATACAGACGGTGATTATCGGGCCTAAACGGCGGTACGTATATTGCATGAAATGTTTTGAAGTGTCGGAAGTCGAAGAAGAAGCAAAGATTGCAGAATGTGACCATTGCAGTGCAAGTCTTGAAATAGGACCTTTTTATTCTATAGTAAGGGAAGGTTATATTGGTTACCCATTCATCCTAATCGGAAAAGAAGAAGTAGGGAGCTGATCTTCATGCGGGTAGTAGGAAATATTCAAATGAAAGTAAACAAGATCATTCAAGAAAATCCATTCGTAAAACAATTCGAGTTGATACCAGTTGATGGAAAACCATTGCCTGCTTTTACAGGCGGTTCGCATTTGACCACATTCATGCCGGCCGGGGATACGATATTCGAGAGAGAATACTCCCTTATCAGCAACCCAAGGGACCGTATAAAATATGCCATTTCCATTCGGCGAGATGGGGCGTCACGTGGAGGTTCCGCTTTCTGGCATGATCATGTACAGTTAGATTCCAGGCTGGAAGTCAGTTTCCCTAAAAACAACTTCCCTCTCAGCTTTCGAGCAAAGCATCATGCCTTTTATGCAGCTGGAATCGGCATCACCCCATTTCTGGCAATGATGGAAGACATGGCTGCCGAAGGGCAAACCTTCGAACTCCATTATGCAGCACGCACACCGGAGTTATGTGCTTTTTATGATTTGTTAAAAGCCAAATATCCTGATCAATGTACCTTTTATTTTTCGCAGGCAGAAGACAAACACAGAATGATGCCTGAGACGATGATGGATCATCGCATTGGCACACATGTATACTTTTGCGGACCTCTCGAGATGGTACAAGAGTATCGAAAAGCTGCCAGTTCATATGGTTATCCGGAACATGCGATTCACTTCGAATTATTTGGGACAAAAAATGATGGGCCTCAAGATCCTTTCATTGTCGACCTTACAGATAGCGATCGGTCCATTCACGTTCATGAAGGTGAAACTCTGCTTGATGCGCTTTTAAGGGAAGGAATTGATGCACCTTATTCTTGTAAAGTAGGCGGGTGCGGAAGTTGTGAGGTAGATGTTGCAGAAGGTGAAGTGGTACACCGGGATAACTTCCTTAGCGAAGAAAACCGTCAAACACGCAAGTCAATCTTGACATGCTGCTCACGTGCGAAGGACGGCAGACTTGTCTTAAAACTTTAAAGATACCGTATAGTTTAAATAAAAAAAATGAAAACCGGAGGCATAAAACATGACAATTTTAGAAACGGCAGTTATAGAACTGAAAAATTACATCAACGGTAAATGGCAGTCTGCATCTTCAAATGAAGTAATCAAGGTAATTAATCCTGCAACACAGGAAGTCATTGCAAGGGCTCCGCGTGCCACAAAGGAAGATACAGAAAATGCAATCTCAGTTGCGAAAGCAGCTTTCGAAAGTGGAATCTGGTCAGGCTTAACAGCACAGGAGCGTGCTTCCTACCTATATAAAATTGCGGATAAAATTGATGAACGTGCGGAAGAGTTAACGATTCTTGAAACAATGGACAACGGGAAACTTAAAGCAGAGGCGGGTTTCGATATTGCTGATGCCGCGGCGTGTTTCCGTTACTACGCTGGCTTAATCCTTCATCCAGAAGGTGAAACTTACCAAGTTCCCGCTCCCGTGCAGGCGATGGTTGTTCGTGAGCCAGTAGGTGTAGCCGGTTTAATTGTACCTTGGAATTTCCCTCTTTTAATGAGTGTCTGGAAAATCGCACCGGCACTTGCGGCAGGTAACACCATTGTTTATAAACCGGCTGAATTGACACCTGTAACAGCAATGAAATTATTTGAAATCCTAGAGGAAGTAGGCATCCCTAAAGGTGTGGCTAATATGGTGATGGGCCGCGGCACTGTTGTCGGTCAAACAATTGCAGAAAGCAAGGACGTTGACATTGTTTCATTTACGGGAAGTACGGATGTTGGCCGCTCTATCATGAAAGCGGCCGCGGGCAACTTAAAGAAAATTTCCCTTGAGCTTGGCGGTAAATCACCTAACATCGTTTTTGCAGATGCAGATTTAGAAACAGCCGTCGATTACGGATTATTTGGCATCTTCTTCGGTGCCGGCCAAGTATGTTCATCAGGTAGCCGCATTCTAGTTGAAGAAAGTATTTATGATGAATATGTCAAACAGTATGTGGAACGCGCAAACAAAATCAAAGTAGGGCCTGGCCTTGCAGAAGACAGCAACATGGGGGCAATTGTCAGTAAAGCGCAGATGAATAGCATTTTGAACTATATTGAAATTGGCAAACAGGAAGGTGCGACACTAGCAGCAGGCGGTTACCGTCTTGTTGATGAAGGCCTTGACAAAGGATACTTCATTCCACCGACTGTCTTCACCGATGTAACACCTGACATGCGCATCGTACAAGAGGAAATCTTCGGTCCAGTCGTTGTCATCCAAAAGTTTAAAGATGAAGAAGAAGCTATTAAACTTGCAAATGATACTGACTACGGCCTTGCAGGCGGCGTCTTCACTAACGATGGCGCAAAAGGATTGCGTGTGATCAAGAAAGTACGGGCAGGCATCACTTGGGTAAATGATTATCATCCAACATATGTCGAGGCGCCATGGGGCGGTTACAAACAGAGCGGAATCGGACGCAGTTTAGGAAAATACGGCTTGGATGAATACCAGGAAATTAAACAAATCAACATTAATCTCGATGTAAAACCGGTCGGCTGGTTCCCAAATTAATCATATATCAGAGAGGAAGCAACCTGCTTTCTTTAATTAAACAAAAAAACCTAATCCAAATACGGATTAGGTTTTTTCATACTGCCGAGAAACTTTTATAGCCCTAAAAAGGAATGTAAAGATGTTGTTTCTTAAGCTAATAATTACTGAGAAAATGGATTTGAGCATATAAAACACCATTGGTATGTTGAACTACCCACCACTTATCGGCTTACGGTCTGAGTGAAGTAGGTGATGCCTAAGAACATTAGACGGGGGGGCCATAGCTATCATACCGAGTAAAGTTATGACGATTAAATGAAAAACCCGCCTAAGACATTTTTAAGGGGAAGGGAGGCTTTTATCTAACTTATTATATACTATGTTTCCTTACCAATTCGATGTGAAGGAGGGAAGGTCATGTTGCCAAGGATGACATCGAAGTCAGCTCCGGTAGCCTTGGGAACGTTACTTGTATTACCATGGAAAGTCTCATTTGCAAGTAAAGCGAAGGCCACCGCTTCTTTCGCTTCAGAAGAGTATCCCAACTCTTCTTGAGTCAGGACTTGTATATAATTTCCAAGAAGTGATTGAATCATATTTAATAACGTTTTGTTGTAGCTGCCACCGCCGCCAATAATCACTTCTTCAATATTGGTCTTTGGAAAGATGAATTTTCGATAGTTCTCCACAATGGACTTTGCTGTAAACATCGTTACAGTTGCTAAAATATCTTGACTAGGAAGTGATTCAAACATCTTTAATAGTTTTACTACATATTGCTTGCCAAACAATTCCCTGCCAGTTGATTTTGGCGGAGGGGTCATAATATAAGGATGACTGATACAATAAGATAAAAGTTCGTCATTAATTTTTCCTTGTTTAGCTATGTCACCAGCTTCATCATAGTTTATATTGAACAATTGGCGGCATACTTCATCAATGATCATATTCCCAGGCCCTGTATCAAAAGCATACATGTCATTAAGCGAAGCTTGCTTCGGTAAGACGGTTACATTTCCAATGCCCCCTATGTTTTGAAGTAATCTTCCCTTCCCTTCACTTCTATATAGAATGTATTCGGTAAAAGGAACAAGAGGGGCTCCTTGTCCACCAGCAGCCATGTCCATCGTACGAAAATCGGATATGACAAGAGTGTTTGTATCGTGAGCAATTACTGCAGCTTCCCCAATTTGCAAAGTGGAGGGTATATAATTTTGTTCTTTTAAAGGCTGGTGGTAAATCGTTTGGCCATGGGATCCTATAAGATCCAGTTTATCAATTGGAAATCTAGCTTTATGACAAACTTCCTTCACCGCATTGGCAAATAATTTTCCTAATTTAAAATTCAAACTGCATATTAACTGCACATTGGATGTGTCCGCAGATAAAGACTGCATAATTTCTTTTTCAATATCTTTTGGAAAAGGGCATGTCATGAACTCAATCACTTCCAGTTCAGTCTCGAGTCCACTATTATCCACCCGAACAAGTGCGGCATCAATTCCATCCAATGATGTTCCGGACATTAATCCAACTATGTACATCATCATTCCACCTACTTCGATTCTTTTATAATCCTGATTTAGCATGAACAGTATATGATACTAAGATAAGACCATTTCTAACATATTGTTTAATATATATCTTACGTCCATTGTTCACTGGACATGCGCCACTTGAACCGTAAAGCTATTTATTGAAGATTATTTTACGTTTATATTAATCTGTTTAGTTTGTTTACTTTCATTGTGGGTTCGGTCTAAGGCAGTCACAACATATGTGTAAGTCTTTCCTTTTTCTACACTGGGGTCATTAAACAATTGACGTTTATTTTCTTTATGCACTGTGGCAAGTAAGTTCGTTGAGTCATCTATATTTCCTTTTTTCTTCCCATCAAAACGATAAATGGCATAATAGGATGCATCTGATTGCTTGTGATCGTGAATTTCAAATTGTATTCCATCTCCAGCTTGTGTTGCCTTGCTCACCTTTGGAGCCTTTGGGGCATGATCATCAATCCAAGGCATTGCAGGAACCAATGCGGGATGCTTATAAATATCCTCGCTTAAGCGATTCTTTATCCCAAGGGGGTTTTTCCGTAAATCTTTGGCACTGAAATGCATGCTTCCATCAAATTCCTTATATGTTCGATTCAGTTTTAACTGGTTTGGCATTTCTTCAGGATTGAACCAGTTTTGGACACCATTGGACTCTGTATTAATTTTATAGTCTCCTTGTCCAATATAGAGTTGAACATTTTTACCCTCGACTTCTTTTGTCCACCAATCAAGAAGTTTGGCGTAGTCAGCTACTGGCAATCCTATATTCCAATATAATTGAGGGGCAATGTAATCAATGTATTCATTATTGATCCACGTTCTGGTATCCGCATATAAATCATCGTAATTCGTTTGTCCAGCGGCAGTGTCAGATCCTGTGGGATCAACTGCTTTGTTGCGCCAAACTCCAAATGGACTTATACCAAACTTCACATATGATTTTTCTGCCTTGATTTCTTCATTTATACTCTTAACAAGGTTATTTACATTATCCCTTCGCCAATCCTCCACATTTGTAAATCTATCTGCTCCATATTTTTGATAGGAAATTTCATCTGGGAAAGGTACTCCTGCAATCTTGTAAGGATAGAAATAATCGTCCATATGGACTGCATCAATATCATAATTTTTAACAACTTCCATTATTCCATCGATCACAAACCGTTGTACGCCAGGAATGCCTGGGTCAAAGTACAACTGTTGTCCATATGGTATGACCCAATTCGGGTGCTTTCTAGCAGGATGAGATTCTGGAAGATTATCAATATCCGATAATTCAGCTGTCTTACCTAAAGGCATAGTAATGCGATATGGATTAAACCAGGCATGAAATTCCATATTACGATCATGTGCTGCCTCTACCATGAATGCAAGAGGGTCATACCCAGGGTCTTTTCCTTGGACTCCTGTTAAATATTTTGACCAAAGACCGTATTCAGAAGGGTAAAAAGCATCTGCAGTTGGTTTAATTTGCATAACGATAGCATTCATCCCCATTGCTTTTTGTTCATCCAAATATTTTATGAATTCTTCTTTCTGTGCTGATATGGATAAACCTGGTTTGGACGGCCAGTCAATATTTAATACAGTTGCAATCCAAGTTGCGCGCAGTTCCTGTTTTACATAAGTAGTTTGCTGAGGGATAGTCCCCGTTTCTGCATGTGCAATCAAATCGGATGGAAGGAGAAGTGATCCTCCCACCAAAGCGGCTAGCGCCAGTGAACCAAATCTTGTCTTTGTAATTCTTTCATTCATCAATAGTACAACCTCATTTCATTACTAATATTTATATTTAATTATTTGTAAGCGTTAACAAATAATGAATATATGAATTTGTCACCTATCTGAATAGAATTAATGTCTAATCAATAAAAGGATCATAGGTTTGGTTCATGAAAATAGCGGTTTACATTTTTAGTAGAAAGTTAAAATTATTTTATGTATCTTACGTTTATTCTAAAATTAATTTTTAAAAATGTATACAAAATATTGAAATTAATTTTTAATAATGATATATTCTCTATAGCTAAAAAAGTTTCACCACTTTCACCACTGAAATAAAAAAGGATGATATGTATGCTAGAGCATTTAACGACAGAGCGCCGTAATGAAAAGACCATGAGTTTGGATGAAATGGGAACACTTGAATTTTTAGAGGTAATGAACGAAGAAGACATTAAAGTTGCCCATTGTGTGAAAAAAGAACTTCCGCAAATTTCTAAAGCCGTGGAGATGATCGTCGAAGCCATGAATAAAAACGGCAGATTAATTTACATGGGTGCAGGAACAAGCGGGCGCATCGGTTTATTGGATGCAGTAGAATGTCCACCGACATTCAATACCGATCCGAGTGAAGTAGTGGGTATTATAGCTGGTGGGGAAAAGGCTTTCATTAAGGCAGTTGAAGGTGCTGAAGACAGTTTTGAATTAGGTCCTGAAGATTTGAAGAAAATCGAATTAACAAACAGGGACGTCGTAGTGGGCATTGCGGCTAGTGGACGCACTCCATATGTTATTGCTGGCTTGGAATATGCTAATCAAGTTGGTGCAGGAACTGTGTCGATAAGCTGTAACAAAGGTTCTGAGATAGGTAAGATTGCAAAAGTTGCGATTGAAGTTGTAAACGGGCCTGAAGTCCTGACGGGTTCTACACGTTTAAAAGCTGGAACATCGCAAAAGTTAGTATGCAATATGCTTTCCACCGCCTCAATGGTTGGAGTGGGTAAAGTTTATGGCAATTTAATGGTAGATTTACAGTTAACTAATGAAAAGCTAGTTGAACGCGCAAAACGCATTATCATGGATGCTACTGACTGTAGCTATGAAATTGCAGATGAATTTTTAGAAAAGGCACATGCCCAGCCCAAAATTGCAATTGTCATGATTTTAACGAATGTATCGTATGAAGAAGCCTCAAATCGTTTAGTGAAGGCACAAGGATTCATAAGAAAAACGATTTAATGCCTTTAATAAAAAGGCTCTTTTCGTAAAGATTGTTGTTTTTAAAACGAAACTATATAAGGTTGATTGGAGCGGAAGTGCGAGACTCCTGCGGGAGCAGCGGGACAGGTGAGACCCCACAGGCGTTTACGCCGAGGAGGCTCACCGCCCGCCCCGCGGAAAGCGAGCATCTGGAGGGGAAATCAACCACAACTCACTACCTGGTAAATAGCAACAAAGTATGTGAAAAAAGCCAATAAAAAAAATAAAAAAAATTGGAGGAACAAAGAATGAAGGTTTTATTCGTATGTTCAGGTGGAATGTCTAGTGCAATCGTTGTAAGCGCTTTAAAAAAGGAGGGGGAAAAACAGGGTGTAACTATAGAAGTATTGGCAGTCGGCACTCAAGAATTTGATGCAGAAGTACGAAATGGCTGGGATGTTGCAATGGTAGCTCCGCAAGTCAAACATCGTTTCGATGGCTTTAAGGCATCTGCAGATGAAGCGGGCGTCCCATGTGAAGCCATACCAGCTCAAGCTTACAGCCCTCTTGGCGGACCTAAGCTACTAAAACTGGTAACGGAACTAGCAAAATAATAAACTAATTACTATTTCTTTTCACTAAACGTAAAAGGGGAAAACACGAATGGACAAGTTTGTAGCTTTTTTAGAAAATAATCTTTCAACACCTATGGCTAAATTGTCTGAGCAAAAACATTTACGTGCAATTCGGGATGGTGTGGTTTCTGCGTTACCATTCATCATTTTTGGCAGTTTATTCTTGATCATTGCATTTCCGCCCGTTGCAGCAGATACTGCATTAGGTGAATGGTCTGCAAAACATATAGCAGAAATTTTAATACCATATCGATTAACGATGTTTATCATGACGTTATATATTACTTTTGGTATAGGCTACAGTTTATCTCAAAGCTATAAACTTGATCCGCTATCTGGAGGTTTACTATCATTGGCAGCCTTCTTGTTCACAATTGGTGTAAAGATGATGGATGATGTAGGGTTTGTTTTGCCAATGACAAATCTCGGGGGCCATGGTCTTTTTGTAGGAATGCTTGTATCCATTTTTGCAGTCGAAATTTTACGTCTTTGTAAGACAAAAAATATCACAATTAAAATGCCGGATTCTGTTCCAACTTCAGTAGCCCGTTCATTTGAAGCATTAATACCAGTTACAATCGTATTGCTTGTTATGACTTTAATTACAGTCGTTTTTGCTGTTGATTTACATTCACTCGTTGATAAAGCGGTTGCACCACTCATCAGTGCAGGCGACACATTGCCAGGTGTATTAATTCCAGTATTTTTGATTACATTCTTCTGGTCATTTGGTATTCATGGCGTTTCAGTGGTAGGTGCCGTAGCTCGTCCGGTATGGGAAGTGTACTTGGGGAATAACTCGGCGGCAGTTGCAGCTGGAAAGGCAATTCCCCACATCGCTCCTGAAACTTTCTTCCAATGGTTTATTTGGATTGGCGGGTCTGGTGCAACTTTGGGTTTAGTAATAGCCATGCTCTTAACGGCAAAGTCTACCTATAGTAAAGCAATGGGGAAAGCAACAATTGTTCCAAGCATTTTTAACATCAATGAACCTGTTATCTTTGGGATGCCAATTGTACTAAACCCGGTACTGATTATTCCATTTATCATTACACCGCTAATTGGTGCGACACTTGCATATATTGCAACATCCATCGGACTTGTGAACCCGACATATGTAATGGTTCCCTGGACATTGCCCGCTCCAATAGGCGCCTACCTTTCAACTGGTGGTGATTGGAGAGCCATCGTTCTCGTGATGGTGAATTTAACCATTTCCGTTATTGTTTATCTGCCATTCTTTAAGATGTACGATAAAAAGCTTTTAGCGCAGGAAAACATGGTAGAAACAACAGATAGTAAAAAAATTGCTTTATAAGGAATGCCTAAAAGGGAGTTTGGAACTAAATGCTCCAAACTCCTTTTATGAATTGAGGGGGGGAAAGGACATGAATTCAACTTCCAGAATCCACTTTTTTAGTTACAAAAGTGCCTTTCTATTTTTTAGCTTCATTCTTGTTTTTAATTTTATTTTTAACAGATTAATGGATGCCTTTGAGATAAATAAACAATTCTCACTATACTTGGGAAATACTTTTGCCATAAGCGCAGGATTGACGATGGTTGTTTGTTTTGTTGAAGGTAAGTTTAAAAACAAGAAACAAGCATCACTATTATTCTTGTCTTTATTAGCGGTAAGCGCACTAGTTTGTTATGCAATCATCTATAAATGAATGAAAAATTAGATTAGCTTACGATGAGGTGTTAGGGGAATGGAAATGAAAAACGGGTTGAAGATTGCCACAATCGGCGGAGGCTCCAGTTATACACCAGAATTAATAGAAGGATTTATTAAACGATATGATGAGTTGCCTATTAGGGAACTATGGTTAGTGGATATTGAGGCAGGAAAAGAAAAACTGGAGATTGTAGGAACCTTGGCAAAACGTATGGTTGAAAAAGCAGGACTTCCAATGGAAATACATCTAACGTTAGACCGCCGTCAGGCCTTGCAAAATGCTGATTTTGTCACAACGCAAATGAGGGTGGGTTTACTTGATGCACGAATCAAGGATGAGAGGATCCCGTTGGAATTAGGCTTAATTGGTCAGGAAACAAATGGTGCAGGAGGATTGTCCAAGGCATTACGAACTATCCCCATTCTTCTGGAAATTGCAGAAGAAATGCAGGAGCTCTGCCCTGATGCATGGTTAATTAATTTTACAAACCCAGCGGGGATGGTAACGGAAGCCCTTCTCCGCTACAGCAAGCATAAAAAAGTCATTGGTGTATGCAATGTTCCATTTAATATGCATATGTCTATTTCTAACATGCTTGGTGTTGATATGAAAAGAGTGCACATAGATTTCGCAGGGTTAAACCATATGGTATTCGGGATGCATGTGTTCGTTGATGATCAAGAAGTAACAGATAAAGTGCTTGAAATGCTGGGCAATCCTGAAATTCAGCTGACGATGAAGAATATTGCCCCATTAGCTTGGAACAGAAGGTTTTTGAAATCTTTAGGTGTTGTGCCTTGCCCGTACCATCGTTATTATTACAAAACTAAAACGATTTTAGAAGAAGAGTTGGAAGCATTCAAATCTGGGGAAACTCGAGCAGAAGTTGTGAAAGAATTAGAAGTAGGTTTGTTTGACCTATATAAGGATGAAACCCTTGACATCAAGCCTCCACAACTAGAGCAGCGCGGTGGAGCTTACTATAGTGATGCAGCGTGCAATGTCATTTCTTCTATTTATAATGATAAAAAAGATATTCAAGTGCTAAATGTACAAAACAAAGGATCGCTTACTGATATTGATTATGATTCAGCTGTCGAAGTAAGCTGCATTGTCACCAAAAATGGACCAATTCCTTTGGCTATGGGTAAATTACCCGTACAAGTGCATGGCTTGATCCAACAAATCAAATCATTTGAAAGAATTGGTGCAGAGGCAGCCGTTACAGGTTCTTATGATAAAGCATTATTAGCTTTAACGATTAACCCGCTTATTCCAAGTGATGACCTGGCGGAAATCGTTTTACAAAAATTGTTAAAAGTGCATCGAGAATACTTACCGCGATTCTTCAGTGAAAGTGCAGTATCGACATCAAGTTTCGTTGGATTACAGCAATCCAATGAAACTTCATAATCTAACATAAAATTGGAGTGTAGTGATATGTCAACTGAATTGAACAATAATGAAATGGAAATTTTTGAAATAATATCACATAGTGGAAATGCAAGAGGATTAGCATTCGAAGCACTAAAAGAAGCGGAAGAATTTAATTTTGAAAAGGCAGAGGATCTAATTAAACAGGGCCAGGAAGAATTGAACTTGGCCCATAAGACACAAACCAAGCTCATTCAAGCAGAATTGAATGGAGTTCCAAGTGAGAAAACTTTATTAATGATTCATGCACAGGATCACTTGATGACGGCAATGAGTGAACAAAAACTAATTGAACATATGATTCGCATTGTAAAAAAGCTAGCCCCACAACAGTAAAGAGGTGATTAAATAATGGGTAAACTCGGTATATCTATCTATCCAGAGCATTCAACCGTTGAAAAAGATATGGAATACATTGCACTTGCACACAAATATGGATTCAAAAAGATCTTTACTTGCTTGCTTTCTGTCGAAGGTGACAAAGAAAAGATTTTAAAAGAATTTAAAGAAACGATTCGTTTTGCCAATCAATTGAATATGGAAGTGATGGTCGATATTGCTCCCCGAGTATTCGGTTCACTAGGCATTTCTTATGATGACTTATCGTTTTTTGCAGAATTAGGTGCGTATGGAATCAGGCTGGACATAGGTTTTACAGGTAACGAAGAGTCGATTATGACACATAATCCATATGATCTAAAAATTGAAATAAACATGAGCAATGCAACAAAATATTTAGAAAATATTATCGATTACAAACCAAATAAAGAGAATTTAGTTGGATCGCATAACTTCTATCCTCATCGCTATGCAGGATTGGGCTATCCTCATTTTATAAAATGCTGTGAGTCATTCAAAAAGCATAATATCCGCACGGCAGCTTTCATAAGCTCCCATGCAGCAACGTACGGACCTTGGCCTATAATGGAAGGATTATGTACATTAGAAATGCACCGGGAATTACCCATTACAACTCAAGCGAAACACTTGTATGCGACAGGGTTGATTGATGATGTAATTATTGCGAATGCCTACGCATCTGAAGATGAATTGAAACAGCTTAGCCAGTTAAACAGAGGTCTATTAACATTTAATGTTAACCTTCACAAAACCATAACAGCTTTAGAGAAAAAAATAGTATTGGAAGAATTCCATTTTTACCGTGGAGATGTTTCCGATTATCTTATTCGCTCGACTCAATCACGCGTGAAATATAAGAGCGAGGAATTTAAACCAACATATACGCCTGATATTAGACGCGGTGATATTTTAATTGAAAATGAGCTCTATGGACAATATAAAGGGGAATTGCAGATTGCATTGAAGGAAATGAAGAATTCGGGAAAAACAAATGTAGTGGGCCGAATAGCAGAAGAGGAAATTCTTCTCCTCGATCATTTGGAACCATGGGGGAAATTCCAATTCAATATTAAATGATCAGGGAAGGAACGGTGATATTCCTTCCTTTTTTACTGAATAGGAGAATGATATGAATTATATTATCGGTGTTGACGGCGGGGGCACTAAAACTGAAGCAGCGGCTTATGATTTAGATGGTAATAAAATAAGTGAAGGCAAAGCTGGGTTTGGAAACCTGCTTATAAATGAAAAACAAGCCATCGCTAACATTATACAAGCAATTGAACAAAGCATAGCTCCTATTGATAATGGTAGCTGCCATTACATTTGCTTAGGATTAGCCGGGTATGGAGGAGTTGTGAATCCGCAGGGCATAAAAAGTGCATTAAGAAAGGCATTTAATGCCCCGTTCACGATTGTAAATGATGGAATTATCGCTCATGCTGCTTTACTAAAAGGAAATGATGGCATTTTGACCATATCCGGAACTGGATCTGTAAGTATCGGCATCCATAAAGGTATCGAGAAATCGGCTGGTGGCTGGGGACACATTCTTGGGGATGAAGGAAGTGGCTATTGGATCGCCATGCAGGCTTTTATAAAAATGACGAAAGAAGAGGATGAGGGAGATGAATATAGCCTTTTAACCGAGACAATACTTAAAAAACTTGGGATTCATAGTGTTATGGAACTGAAGAAATTCATTTATTCTGCCACGAAATCCGAGATTGCCGCGTTTGTTCCCCTAATTGTCCAACATGCGGAGGAGGGCGATGGTTCCTCGCAAAATATTCTGAATCAGGCTGGGTACCACCTTTCAAAACAAACGCTTAAGGTTATCAAGAAGTTAAAGTTAAGTGAGAATGTTACAATTGCAATAAAAGGTAGCATATTGACAAATATACCATTGGTGCAAAGCTCTTTCATCAATCATATTAAACTTGAAAACCCAAATGTGAAATTTGTTGTAGAAGACGTATCTGCTACCTTGGGTTGTTACTACATAGCAATGAAGCATTTAAAGTAAGTAAAGATCAAGGAGAGTAAATCATATGCCCGTCGAAAATATTATATTGAGAATTGAAAGTTTATTGAACCAGTTGCCCAAATCAGAAAGGAAAATTGCACAATATATCTTAGAAAATCCACAGGAAATTATAAGAATGACGATACATGAATTAGCTGACCATGCCAATGCCAGCAGTTCGGCCGTAACGAGATTTTGTCATTCTATAAAAGTTAACAGTTTTTCGGAACTGAAGGTATCCCTATCATCCCTAATTTCCCAACCGGAGAAAAAAGGTTTCCATGACATTGAGCCTAATGAAACAATAGCGTCCATTAAAAATAAAATAGTCTCCAACTCTGTACAAGCTATACAAGAAACGGCACATTATTTGGATGAGGCCGTTCTTGACAATATCATTGAAACCATGAGGGGTGCAGATGTAATTTATGTCTATGGTTTAGGAGCTTCATGGCTCGTTGCTGAAGATATTACACAGAAATGGCTACGGTTAGGAAAGATTGTAAGTGCCAATCAAGACCCGCATATTACGGCCACTGCGCTTGCTGCATCATCAAAGAACACCGTTTTTTTCTGTATATCCAATAGTGGCGAAACTGAAGAAATTCTGGAACTCGTTGATATTGCTAAAGCATATGGAATTAAAACAATTGGTTTATCGCGGTTGGGGAACAATGGACTAACTAAAAAAGTTGATATGTCCCTAAATCATGTACGTGCACCGGAGGCTAAGTTCCGAAGTGCTGCAACAAGTTCGCTTTTTGCACAATTTCTAACGGTCAGCATTATTTTCTATGCGTATGTTTCAAAATTTTATAATGAAAATAAAAATGAAATTGAACGTTCAAGGGAATCTGTATTGAAATTCACCAAAAGAAATTTGTATACTTGAAGGAAGAGGATTTAAAAATGAAGGAGGAGGGCATTCGCCTGGATTGTGAATGCGCAGATATATGCGGTAGAATCAAACATAGGATGTACGCTTTTTCAAGGAGTAAAGAAACGTTCCAGGATTTGGCCTAATTAAAACAGAGAAAAAGCCCTCCAAAAAGGTTTTGAAGGGCTTTTTGGCTGGCCAAAAATTAAAAACATGTTTTTCCATTAATCGGCTTTTTTGATTACTCATGGTGTTTAGCATAAGAAGATTATTAGTAGGCGATACCTACACGTGATTTTATATAATCGCTACTTTTTATTAGACTAAATGTAAACTCTGCTGTATCCGGCACGGATATTTCTACGCCGTCCTCCGGCAAAAAATCACCTTCTACACGATATTTACCTACACTTTCCCCATCCGGCAAATACGTAGGACAGACAATAGTCCATTCGAGTGGTGACTGTTTGAGCATATCGTAAACTTTATGATGTTCTACCGCTGCACGGGTAGACTTACGCTTTGATTCACTTGACTGATAACGCAATGAATTTGGGGTGGTTCTGCTTTGCAGGATACCTGCAGTTCCTATAGTGATAATTCGTTGTATTCCTTCTTCTTCCATTGCTTCGATAATTAGTGGCATACTTTCTGATAGAGTGGTTGTCCCATCAGTATTCAGCGCACTAATAACTACATCAATCCCATGCATTGCATGTGAGATATCACCTTTATTTAAAACATTACCTTGGATAATAGTTAAATTTTCACAATTTATTTGAAGCTTCTCTGGATTTCGAACTAATACAGTAACATGGTGTCTATCATGAAGGGCATAAGTAACTATTTGACCTCCAACTCGTCCAGATGCACCCAAAATTAAAATATTCATGAGAATGAACCTCCTTTTTACAAATATTACACTACACTTTAAAAGTTATTATATCGTCTTTTTCAACTAATGAAAGCCTTAGTGCAATAAGTCATCATATGGATAATCAAACTTTTTTATAAAGAAAAATTTAATACACCGAGTGATCGGTTTTTTTTTTATTTCATTAAAAAAAAAGGGGATATTAGTTGAACGATAAAAATACATCAAAATGCGAAAGGAGTATGTTCTTTGGGGTTAACTTCGATTTTAATTGGACTTTTTGGAGCTATATTAGTTATTATCTTCGTTTTTCCGTTACTAATGGTTAGAAAATATGGGAAAGGTTCACCTCCGTATAAGTGGTCTTATTGTATATTTGGTCTATTAATTATCAATTGGATATTATACATTACAGGTTTATATACATTGCTTCCTGTTAATGTTGCAGACTTAATTTTTATCCCAATATGGTTTATTGTTTGTGCTTTAGGTGCCTTATTTACAATATTTGAGTTTAAGAACAACAAAGCCTTTGCCGTTCCGCTTGCTGGTTTTACTTTTATTAGCTTTGTTTTCGCTTTATTCTTAAACGGTATATCACAGATGTAAACAAAAGGGCGCGATTCTGGAAATAAGAATCGCTTTTCTTAACGAACTAACTTTATTATAAAAAATTGATATTTAATCAATAGAAACCCGTTATTTTGAATCCTTTTTCAAAATAACGGGTTTTTATTTGCTGTTTTTTTAAGGGGTAAAGGAGGATCTTTAATCAAACTTTATTTTAAATCAACACCTGATTTGCTAAGACAATTTTCGAAACTTAAAAGCCGGATTGCGTTTAACCGATGATCAAACGCAAACACGCCTAAAAAACCAAGCGATTCGAGAAGAGAAGAAAGGCATTGTCATGAAGGAGAAAAGTAAGCACTTGATGGGTATGAATGTCTACATAACGAATACATCACCAGAAGAAGTTCCCACTGACTATGTTCATTCCCTCTATTCCCTGCGTTGGCAAATCGAAATTTTGTTTAAACATGGAAGTCATTCTTTGAAATCGATGAATGCAAACCAATCAAAAAAGAACGCCTTGAGTGCCATTTATATGGCCAACTCATTGGCATTCTCCTCTGTTCTTCTACCATGTTTCAAAGGCGACAGTTACTTCTTGAAAAGAAAAAGAAGGAATTGAGTGAATATAAAGCTATTTATATCATCAAAGACTATTTTTTACTGCTGTTTCAAGCGATACAAACAAGCACACAAGAGCCATCAAAGATTCTACTTCGCCTGTTTGTCCTCCTACAGAAAAATGGGCGAAAATCCCACCGTTATGAGAAAAAGACAGTCTTTGATATATTGGGTGTTGTCTATCAGTATACCGTGTGTCACAAGAGTGCAGCATAGCGCAAAAAAATGACCTATCGGAGGCTTATTTTGTATGTCTTTAGTTAATTGCATGAACGATTATCTTGTAGAAATAGATCTACTTTAAGTACTCATTGGCGTTAGCTTAAGGGGATGGGGTATCGCCAGCATTTCGGAAAAAAACCACGTTAAGCATATTTCAACACAAAATAGCCGACTTTAACTCCCCCTTTAAGGCTAAATCGGCTGTTTTATATTCAAAACTTAGTTGTTTGTAATATCAAAAGAAAATGTTTCTTTAAGTCCTTTTTTCCCGTCAGAAGTGATTTTTATTGCTCTTGTTTTAGGTAAACGTTGAACCCAATTTAATTCTAATAGTCTTTCTAGAAGGGCATTTCCTAATGCTCCCGCAAGGTGGTGACGTCTTTCACTCCAATCTAAACATTTGTGTGTAAATGAACGACGCTTTTTCTTAACCCTTTCAAGATCAATTTGAAAAGTTGTAAAGAATGACTCTCCTTTTTCAGTAACAGTAAACCCGTCCTTTTCTTCATAAATAACACCTATTTTAATTAAATAATCTGTTAATTTTACTCCTAAATTCCCTGCAAGATGATCATAACATGTTCTTGCAAAACGCATCTCTTTTTCTTCCGAAGCCTGTTTTAATGATTTAATTTCAATTGGTGGAGCTATTGATAAAAATGACTCTATAACTTGAGCAACTTCTTGATTTCGAAGTCCATAATATCGATGTCTCCCCTGTTTTTCAACTGTAACTACATTCGCATCGACCATTTTTGTCAAATGGAAACTAGCCGTCTGTGGTTTGATTCCTGCCATATATGCTAATTCGCTTGCAGGATGGAATCTACCGTCTAATAAGACTGTTAATATTGCTGCACGAGAAGCTTCACTCACAAGAGTATCAATCATTACTACATTTGGATTTGCGTTCACTTTAATTCCCCCTAATTTAATCCATATTTCGATGAAAATCGAAATGTTAATATTCTACAATAAATAAGGAAGAACCTATGAATAGGAGGAGAAATAGATGAAAAAAATGGCTCAGGTTCCAAACACAGAAATTATTAACGGTGATATAATGTTAGACTTTGGAGAAGAAGTCCCGATTGTTGGAATAGAGTTTGAAGGAGAAACGGCAAGGAAAATTGAACTGATTGCTAATAAAGTACACATTAGGAAGTTACTACTGATGGAAAGACTTATTATTCTTTTAGACTGAATGATAAATAATAAGAAAGTCAATTCCTCATCCTAATGTTGAATCAATAGTGTTTCATTTTTCGGATACTAATTGTGAAGATTTTTTAGGTATAGACCTTTTTGATTCTAAGTCTTATTCCGGGCAGTACCTAATTGGTAAATAAATAGTTCTTCTTTTACTAACGGGTGCCTGTGCGGCCGAGCCTAGGTCGTATCATATAGCGGGTGGATTCCCGTCGAGTAAGAACTAGCCATTCGTTCGTAGCGAGTCTTGGAGGGCTAAAGGTAACGTTAGTCTTTAAGCGTAGACAGTTAGGTGGCGGGCCGAAAGCCAAATGGTTGAAGGGATTGAGCTCCATAATATTAGTAAATCGAGAGGGCTGATGCTTTACGCACAGCAGAAAGCTATATTTTATCCTTCGTTAAGGGCAAGATGGATAAAACCTCTCTGGGGTCAGAGACCTTGGCACGTTATACACATCGATATGATACGGCAACTCAGGAGACCCTACCGATCCGTGTAGGGAGTTGGGTAGCAGCGTAGTACCAATGAAGTTGGGTAATGCCGATGGAGGAAAGGCTAGTTACCAGTTATCGCCCTTACTAGGGAAATATTTACTACACTTAGAGGCAGGGATAAATGGAAAAACGACTAAGGATAGCAGAATTAGCAAAATCTGAATCTGAGAGATTAGCTACATTTTGTGAATGGTAACTAGGAGGAGCCGTGTGCGTGAATAGCTCAAGCACGGTTCTGTGAGGTTCCCTTCTACTCGACTAGCGTCATAAGAAGACCGCCAATTGGCGGCCTTTTGAACGTGCGATTCTTTACATAATCATACGTTCACTACAATAAACAAAATTACAGTCAAAAATCCCTTAAAATTTTTCTTTACTACGGCTTGTGCTCGGTCGGCAGTTGCGACGAAACTTTTAAAAAATATCACTATTTTCCCATTTCTTCGAAATCAATGAGAGAATAGTGATTTTAAAAATCCTTCACCTGGTCATTGGCGATCTCCCGTTATTTGATTTCGATCGCCGAAGCCTTATTGTCCCAATCCGAAGCCATATTAGCAGTTTTACCATACCAATCGGAGTGTCTAAAGGAAACTCCTCTGCCATACCCTTGAGATGAAGTATGCTCCCACAGCGTCGTCGAATAGCTTGAAGAAGGTGACGCCGTACTTAAGGAGGAAATTCTGTCATTCCAGCTGGAAGACAAGTTTGTAAAACCGTCTCTCCAATAAATATAATTCCCACCTTTATTTTTATACTCATAGAAATCGGTACAACAAGAACCGCTGCCCATGGTAGTGACTTTGTTTTGAAGTCTCTGTTTATCTTTTTCGATAAATGCCAGCAAAGTTTCCCTGCTCGTAAATCCATATGCCAACCAATCGCCCTCGTTATTCTGTTTAGGAAGAACCATTGTTACTTTTATTTCTTTGTTAGATATGTTACTCACTTTGGCCTGGGAATCCACATCTTTTCCATCTACATTTAAATAATGGAACGATTTAATCGTATAATCCTTTTCTGCATTCGTCTCGGCCTTCGATACTGGTGTAAATCCCATGGCAACGAAAAGACAACATATTATTACGGAAAGACAAAGTTTTATTCGCAATTTCTCCACTCCCATATTATTGAAATTTAGATACTTTGGCCGGAAAAAGTGGAAGTTGACAGCCCCTGCGTAAAATCTTGACGGAATATCCGATACCGGCTTGTATACGAATGGCTGAATTCCACTTTTATTAATATTCCCTCCTTCCGGCTTCGCTCCCCAGCCGTTTATACGAAATGTGTCAAAGGATGATTCTCCTCTAGCCTACAGTGTATATTATTTCCATGCAAGGATATATTTTACTATATCGTTAATTTATCAGGAGGTAAATTCTCTTATTTTCAAAAGTGTTTTTTAAAGTATTTCACCATAACCAAAGAGTTATATAAAACTACTCTATATGGGTACCGCCAAGGGTCCTACCAAAAAAAACGAAAAACATACGCTAAGCAAATTTCGAAATAAAGAAAGCCGATTTTCCCTACACTAAGGAAATATCAGCTTTTATTCGTTAAATCACTTATACAATAATTCGTTAATTTCTTTTTTCTAGTTCGAATGAAATATAATACTACACTGGGTTCCTAGTTGAGGTTTACTATCTATGTGAAGATCTCCGCCATGAGCTATAATAATTTGTCTTGCAATAGCCAGCTAATCCAGTTCCAGAATTATTAGAAGATACATCGATTGTCGGTTACAAAAAGTTTAACTGAGGTGAAGGGGAGGACTTTTTATTAATATCAATGGGCGGTGAAAGAATGGGAAATACCATTTATCTTATTGAACTCCATCAGTTTGATACGAATATCTCTCGAATGCTCACTTATTCGCAGGATTTCATAACCCTTGTAATTGGATTTCCGGGTAATTGAAATGAGGTCAGATCATTTTGGCTTCATGAAGGCATAGGAGTCAGCACCACTCCACATTTTACCATGCAATGTACATCTCCACACCGTCCGTGGAGGCTTTCCCCCCCGTGGGTCAATTGCCCTCTCATTCCTTCGTCATGCCTATCCAAGGGGTGGAGGCCAGTTATGCTAACCTGATGGGTCACAGTGCTCTTTTGTTCAAGAAACCTTGTACTCTGTACATATTTGAAATCTTACGAATAAGAAAACATTAAAAATTAAAGTAGTTAATCTAACCAACATTTTAGATAACAATACAAAAAGGGCCACCCAAAAGTTCATGAGTGGCACCTTGGAAAATTGAAATGATCTGACTTCCTTTGGTAAGAAATGACTCTGTCTTTGTCTTCTAGCTTTTTCTGAATCATTTAATCGGAGGATAGTTGAAAATGGTGGATTAGTTGGCTATAAAAACATCCCATTAGCGAGCACAATTCCTTCTCTAATATTCCTGTCCTTCTTTCGATTTTAGAAAAGAAACAACTGATTCATCTAATAATTTTTCCCGATTTGGATCTTCATTGACATCTGTATCCACTTCCATTTCTTGTTTAAGTATGCCGAAAGGATCATCTTCTGTATTTAATCGACTGTCCCGGCTTTTATGTAGGACTGGATTATGGTCATTATTTTTTTGATTTGGCATATAAACTCCTTCTTTAACATGTATTTTTTATTTTAGTATGAACAATTGATCCAAAATAAAATCCAATATTTTTTATGGATTATTTTAAATTTCAATCACGAACTGGGACCTGTAATTAATAATCTTCCGCTATCTTGTTGTTCTTGATGAAAGGTTGAAACAGCATTCAAATTGTAAATCCTAAATTGCTTTAGGTGTAGTTGATTGAATATTGAAAATACTGTAGTACTTATTTGTGGAAAATAATACCGAAACATCGTTTTCTATTCAAAACAAACACTCGGAAGGAGGCTGGGACAGATTCCCTAGAGTAAAGTCAAATATTTTAAGGAGGATTTTGCTATGAAGAAAAGAATAAGGAATACCTCTATTTGTTTTTTGTTGGTAGTTTCAATCATACTATCATTATCATTATTACTTCCTTCTTTTGGCCAATCTGCTGGAATGCAATCGGATTTTAAAGTAACTCTATTAGGAACAGGTTCTCCTATTTTAAGTACATCCCGGTCCGGTCCCGCTACCCTTGTGGAAGTTGATAATGAAAAACTCCTCTTTGATGCAGGACGTGGAACTGCTTTGCAATTATATAAAGCGAATATGTTACCAGGCAGTATTGACAAGTTATTCCTTTCACACTTGCATTCGGATCATACGGTTGGCATCCCAGACATATGGCTTACAGGTTCTTTGCCAACAGGTGGGAAAAGAGAGCTAGCCTTTAACATTTGGGGACCTAAGGGAACAAAGAAAATGATGTTACATATGAATAAAGCTTATAAAGCCGATTTGGATGCAAGGGAAGACTCTGGAAATGGAAACGTTAAAGGAGCAAGTATTATAGCACATGATATCAAGGAAGGCGTTGTGTATCAACAAAAGGGAATAGAGGTAATAGCTTTCAAGGTTGACCATAAATCAATTGAACCTGCTTTCGGTTATCGGGTTAATTACAAAGGACATTCAGTAGTTATCTCAGGTGACACCCGTTATAATGAAAATCTAATTCAATTTGCTAAAGGTGCTGACGTAGTCATTCATGAGGTTGCAGCCGCAAGACCTGATAATGAATCAGAATCAATATCCAATATTCTTGACCTTCACACTACACCCGAGGAAGCAGGTAAAGTCTTTAGCCAAATACAACCAAAGCATGCTGTGTATTCACATATTGTATTATTAGGTGGATTAACAGAAGAAAAGCTAATTTGCCCGGAAGAACAAAAGAAACATATGAAGGAACAGTTGTAGTAGGTGAGGATTTGCTGTCCATTGAAATAGGCGATAAGGTACAAGTGCTGCACCCGTGAAACGATGAGCACTCAGGGAAAAAATAATAGACGAGCTTTTGCGGGCAAGTTCTTTAAACCTATTAATCAATGCGATAAGCGTTTGGAACTGTGCTACCGTAAACATTTTGACATATAGCCCAGGCTAAGACACTTTCAATAAAAAAACCGATATCCCTAGCGCACTGGCTCATGAATATCATGATATAAGGGCCTAAAAGTCCGCATCGAGTAAAAGCTTCTAACCCCTTGACGCATAAAGACCCCTTGCCCAAAATGGACAGGGGATCTTTGTTTAAAGGCAAAGTATAATACAAGTTTAAGAGTTTCCAGCTCGAAATGTACTTTGAAAAATCATATTAGGGCAATCTTGGCCTTTATTATTCAAATGGCGCCTCGTTATTAAGCTAAACTATCTGCTAATCGGTTTTCTTTCCAAATGACTGTAATACCTAGGCCAATGACCATAATGACAGCAGCAAAAAGATAAGGATAGTGGATGTTTACGTCAAATAGTATTCCTCCCATTGCTGGTCCGAAGATATTCCCTAAGCTCGTATAGGTTGAGTTCATTCCAGCAACAAACCCTTGCTCTTTCCCGGCGGCTTTTGATAAAAATGTCGTCAATGCCGGACGAAGTAAGTCAAATGCAAGAAAGATGAAGCTAGTTACCACCAGTACTGCCAAAAAGCTAGATATCAATGTGGAAGCCACCGCGAATATTGCCCCGATGACTAAACATAATTGAATCAGCTTCTTTTCACCAAGGATATCTACCAGTTTTCCAAACATGAATACTTGCACAACAACTCCGAAGATTGAGCTAATTGTAATGATAGTTGCAATATCCTTCGGCGTGAAGCCAAATTTATGATCAGAAAATAGGCTGAAAACAGTTTCATATGCTGATAAACCAAAAGCGAGTACAAATACGATGATAAACGCAATAAAGTAAAGCGGGTTAAGTGATCTTTTTAAATCGTCTATAAAGTTTGTTTCTTTTGTATTAGCAGAAACTTCTGCAAGCTGTTCCTTTGTTAGCGGTTCTTTTAAAATAAATATTGATGCAAGGCATGCTAAAAAAGCAATGGCTGCCGCAAGAAAGAATGGCAAACGTATACCATATTCCGCAATAAAACCACCGATACCAGGTCCTATAATAAAGCCCAAGCTAATGGCGGCCGAAATATACCCCATTGCTTTTGGCCGTTCCTGAACTGATGTAATATCTGCAACATATGCAGTAACACCTGGCATAATAAAGGCGGCACTAATTCCCCCTAGGATCCTTGATATATATAACACGGATACGTTCGTGCCAATACCAAAGATAAGTTCTGAAACACCAAAAAGGAATAAGCCGATAATGATGATTTTCTTTCTGCCGTAACGGTCGACCCAACGACCTGCGAATGGTGACATAACAAGTTGTGATACTGCAAATACGGCAACAAGATAGCCCATCGTACTTCCTGATAAATGCATGATATTCATAAACGATGGCATTACGGGGATGATGAGTCCAATTCCTAGAAAGGCAATGAATATATTGCTTAGAAGAATAATTAATATCGCCTTTTGTTCATTAATTGGTTTATTCATGTATTAACACCTCTTTCTATGTGAATCATTTTTGTGAAATACCTCTCCAAAATACTTTCCAAGAGGATGCTAATTTATCGTTCAGCCGTTTCTCATCATTGCCGTATACAAGCTCCAGCATAATGGAATCCACTACTCCTAAGAAAGCAAAGGTCGGCGTAATTGCTGCTTCTTCGACGATTAATTTAGCATTGATCCAATCCTGAAATTTTCTTTCCAATATCGCCTGCACCTTTTCCTCGATATCCATGACTTCCTGTCCGATTGCTTTTTCAAGATGGGCTGGCGGAAAAAAGGACATACGCAGCCAAAACTTTAAATGCTCATTTTTTTGAAAGAGATCGATGATCAATTGTAGAAATCCGTATAAATCTTTTTCTGGATTTTTTGAATCAACTTTACTGAAATATTGGAGTTTTGAAGATAGCTCCGCCTCTTTCGCATCACGTAAAACTTTCAGAAAAAGATCATCCTTGCCTTTAAAATGGGCGTAAATGGATTGCTTTTTCATGCCGACTTCTTCAGCTATTAGAGATAGGGATGCTCCTTCATAACCATGGATCGTAAAATATTTTAAAGCTGCTTCCTTAATTTCATCGCTTTTCAATAATATCACCTCTAGTTTAACGAACGTTCGTCAGTTATATTAGCAAATTAAATAAATATAAGCAAGCGGTTTAGTTTATAGGAGGGTATTAAGCAACACTGTGGTGTGGAAAAAACCTCCATAATCAAGCGCTTTTATTGAATGAAAGGAGCACAAAAGTAATCAAACTGTTTTTTTATAATTGAATACTTATTTCATATAACAGAGGGTGCTACGGCCGCTCTTGGGGCAGTTTAGTTGTATGCTGATATAATATGAATAACAACGAAGTGTTACTGAAAAGTTAATAGCAATTGGTGATTAAATGATTTAGGATTAAACCCAACACAATTTGAGTATCTTGTTGATTGAACGAGTGAAATAGTTCATTAAAGTGCTGTGAAGGTCACCTCTTTTTATGGAACTAAAGTGGAAGTTTAAAAAGAAGTGATAAAATAAGGGGAATTAGTTGTGAGGTATAAGAAATGAATACCATTTTAGAAGGGTTCTTGGAGTTAAAAGAAATATTAAACTCGTTCAACGGACTCGAAAAAGATTATAATTGGCTACTTACAGATTTAGATTGGTCATACCAAGAAAATTGCCTTGATTACTTTGAAGATTATCGGATTTTTGACGACCTTCATAATAACTTCTGGATTACAGGTGAAAATCTAAAGAAACTTGCTAATAATAAAGATTTTTATTTTATTTGGGGTGTATTTTCGGCATTTGATAAAAAGGAGAAAATTGATTTAGATGACATTAAAGTAGAACCATATGCAGACGGCAATCCAAACCTTTGGTGGGGAAACTCCAAATATCCAACATCCTAAGGCAAAAGTTGAATTGGTTTTGTGGGACTCTTCAGCAATTCTCCTTCTTAGTAAAGATAATGATTTATCAAGAAAATTCAGAACTACTTTTGAAGGTTGGAAAGATTTAAATTACTATAATCAGTCGTAAAACCTTATCCACTATACAGAACAATTAAGCCGTTTCCATTTCTGGAAAAATGGTTTTTCGTGGTAATATAAGCAGGAATAGAATAATAGGGAGGGTAACTATGGAAGGGTTGGAAATTTACGATTTTTTAAGATTAGTTTTTATTACTTTAATAATTAGTTTATTTATAATTTCCATTATTTTATTGGCTAAGAAACGAAGTAACCTTGTTAATGGATTCACTGTTAGTATCATTTCAATAATGTCAATAATTGTTTCAAGTATTAATCTTATTATTATGGGATACATAGCTGATGAATTAAATTTAGAAGGAGACGTTATTTCCTTTTATATGTTTCTTATAATTTTAGGGTTAAGTATATTTAATTTGTTTATTTACTTTAAAAAAACAGTATTATTAGTGCCTAATAAATAAATTTTGTTCTTAAAGTAACAGGTATGCTTTTATGATTTTGTTCCACTCGAACTTATGTGTATGAATATAGGATTAGTAGACTGACGGGATGAAATATTGGTACTGTAAAGTAGCTATTGTTGTTGAATTTAATTCATTTTGGGTACAATCCTAGTCTTTCTCCTGACAAAAAAGTGGTTAAATGGTCGAAACGCTAACCTTTTGACAGTTATCCTATAGGTTCCATATTTTGGATTTTTGTTTATATAATCGCACATCTATTCCCTGCTACATATGGAAGGCATGCCTGGTATATTCTAATTACCAATTTCATAGGTTTCATAAGTGATGACAAAACAATAAAAACAGTCTAATTTAAAAAGTTTGTAAAGGATTGCATTTAAAGTAATGGGTACGTTAGCGCCCATAAGAAGGCCGCCAATTGGCGGCCTTTTGAATGTCAAGACAGAATATATGGTCGGATAGATAAATTATGTATATACTATAATTTTTTGTTAGGTCGAACAATCATTTTTTCAGATTTGATTGTTTATTTTCATTTCATTGTTACTAAATGAAATTTTTAATGATTTCAATGATCATAAGAATAGTTTTCACTCTAATCATAGCAAGTATTTGGATTGCGGGACCCTGAAATACTTCTTTTAGAAATCGCCCGATATCACCGCCCTAGATGCCATATATAGTTCATTGAACGATAAATTATTTAACAAAGTATTTGGCGGCCTTTTGAAATGTATAATTCCTGCAATAATCATGCATTCAAATTAGAGGGGAAATCAATGCGGATTTGCTCAATAAGAAAAAGTGGAAAGTAATCCAATTAATAGTATTTTTGTGTTAAAGTAGTACAGGGAATATTTATTATTGCAGAATTTTATAATTTCATTAAGAAGGAAGAAAATCTGCATGAGTGTATGACTCTATTTTTAAAAGATATTTTTGGTTATGAGGAAGGGATTAAAATGGGGAAAAAATTATTAGGTAGTATGTTGCTTTTATTGCTGGGGATGGTTAGTTTTACCATTTTACCTGGCTTAAAAGTTGAAGCGGCAGAGCAAGTGCACATTGTATCCTCTCAGGAATCGGTAGAATCGATTGCAGCGAATTATGATATATCGGCAGAGCAATTAATGAAGACGAATGGTTTACCGGATGGTACGTTATATGTGGGCCAGAAGTTAATCATTCAGACGGTTTATACTCCTTCCATCTATCAATGGACAGAGAGAGGGAAACAAATTGGGAATTATGCAAAAACTTTTATAGGATTTAAAAAAGCGGCTGAAGAAGAGACACCGATAAATGGGTTCGATTCTAGCGGATTGATTTATTGGGTACTCTCCCGACAACAGGTGCCCATCGACCGTTTGTCAGTTGAAGGCTATTATAAGCAAGGTATGGTTACAGATACTCCTAAGGCTGGAGATGTTATATTTTTTCTGGAAAAGGAAAGCTCAAAAATCGTGACGGCTGGGATCTATCTGGGGGGGGATCAGTTTGTTAATTCTGGATATGGAGCAGAGACAGTTCAGGTGAGATCTATCACAGAAGAATATTTTGCACAATTCCAAGCCGAGTTTAAAACGTTTACACCTAAGGGAGAGCATGTCGTTAAAAATAATGAAACCCTTAAAAGCATTTCGGAAAATTACGGTGTATCTGTGGAAACAATCAAAAAGCGTAACGGTTTACCAACTGATAGTTTGATGCAGGGGCAGTATCTTCAAATATACAGCAGTCCCTTGTATCCATTTTATGCAAATCAAGAGGCTTCCTATGATAAAGCTCTTGATGTCATAAAGTATGCATATACTCTACGTGGATTTCCTTATGTTTTTGGAGAATATGACCCTATTATTGGAATGGATTGCAGCGGATTTATCTATTGGGTCATGAAGGAGCAGGGAATTTCCATTAAACGAAGTTCGGCAGCGGACTACTATTCCTTGCTGCGGAAACTCAAACATCCAAAGGCAGGGGACTTAGTATTTTTTAAAGAGTCAGATTTAAGTAAAGAGATAACCCACGTAGGTATTTATCTAGGGGATGGTCTCTTTATACATACAACAAAAAATACTGGCGTTCATATTTCTGATCTTACTTCAAGTTATTTTGAACAGAAGTTCGAAAGTTTTGGGCAAGTACAAAACAATATGGACTAAGATAAAACGAGAGAATTAAGACTGCTTGGATTTTCTATTAATAGTTTCCCTTTAAGATACAATGGTATCTTAAGGGGATTTTTAATGGCTTAAAAAGGGCTAAAGGTTGAGGAATATACAAATGAAAAAAATGAGCTGTCAAGATGTATCGGTAATGAATACATTGAGGATGTAAAATGTCTACTGCTTTTTAGTTCCGCAGGAAACAGGTTGACGGAGCAACCTCCCTTATTGAAGTAGTTTTTCATTTCGTTCTTATTTGTCACAAATAATACCTGTTTTCGGATACCCCAAATCTATTATGGAAATTTGGTTTCCCTACTTCTTCAAAGTGTCTATGCCACTTAAATCAGGATTCATGGAATCCATCCTACAATTTCTAAAATCGTCAAGATAATCTCAAAGACAATGAGAATTACAATGATCCATTCAACGAATAGCCCCCTTATCGAATGGCTGATGTTAGAAAACCCATCCATAATGTTATATAAAATTTCTGTTTTACTTTTCAAGATTTTATACCGATCATTCAATTCAAAAAAATTCAGCATCCTGTCATAAAATTCGCCGGCAATGCTGCTTGTCCATGTAATATCAGGTTTATCCAGAATCATGATATACGCAAGGGTATTATACTCGTGACGTACGATTTTTGCCGTCGTCCTCGCTAGTTCCTTGTTGCCGATTCTTAGCTTGCCTTTTTCCAGTCGGTCTATCATGGTTTCGAGCTTGTCATGGATTTTTCCGAGCTGTTCCTCAGTTTTTTCGAGTGCCACCGATTTTGCGAGAACAGTGGAAATTAATTCAGGGTAGAAAAATTCATATTTAGGCACCGCTACATATTCGTCGGTCAGCTTGATGTTTTCAGTTTCTCTAATGTGAAGGCTGTAATCGTCCGTATATCGATCTACATGGACGAGATCAATATCAGGCTCGAACGATTGGATATAGGTTGAAAACTCTTTTATCTCATCAGCGTGTGAGTAATTAATGAAGACAATGCTGCCAAAGGAAAAAACCAGCACCTGTTGCGATTCATTCATCTTTTTATTAAGGATGGAATTTAGAATATCACCTTTGAGGATTAAAGGCTCTTCCCAGGTGAATTTTTTAGGAATGCCGCAATGAATGGCGATTTTGTTCAAATCAATTTCATTAGTGATTGCAAATGCTTTAAAGGTAATGGGTTTCATTTATATCACTCTCTTCGGCAAATTGGTCTTCATCTGAATTTATTCCATTCCTTACAAAAACATGCTTGAAGAATTCTTGAAGGTTGTTTTTCTTACAGCTAAACCAGCTAATAGTTTTTCGATGAAAAACTTAAAAAATTTCATGCTATGCTAAATTAGTGCATGCCTTCCACTGAACTATGTTTGGAAAGTTTCGTTCTATTATTTTTTATCCAAGAATGCTTGAACCTGACTTTCACCTTTTACCAAATCCAGACCAATGACTGGATTCTTCGCTATCTCCCCCTTTAAATTCAATTAACCGGTAACCCTATTTCATCCTTATGGTTAAATGAATTTTGAAGGAATGCTGTTAGTTTGTCGAGTTACTTCTCCCGTGTCTTCTTTACTTGTTCCCTTAACGATGATGAAAACGTCAATACTTTAGTAAGACTTTCATTTAAAGAATTCTCATTTAACTTAATACATCATCTTGAAATTGATTGATTTATACCCAATATGGGCAATTTACAATAAATTGCCCGTTTTCAAGTTAAGCTAAATGGAACATAATTTTTTTTTCTAATTCTTTTCCGTTTCCTCAACAATGCTGAATTTGTAAACATCTATTGTAAGTGGTTCTGCTTACTTTTTTTAATTAAAAAACGCTTACAAAAGTTACATAAGCTATAAAGTTTTTTGAAAATCACTTAAATTAAGTATAGCAAATAATAGGAGTCAAATAACAGGAGTCAAATAACAGGAGGTTAAAAAATGAAATCAGCAAAGAAAATGAAACCGCTTCCTTATATAGAAGAAAAAGGGGATAACCAAAGCTTTTTATCCAAACTTAAAGAGGTGAAAGTAGGCGTTATTCCGTTACCTCTTTATATAGCCTTGGCGCTTATTATTTATGGTGCATCAGTATATAATCAGCTCCCGCCTGACATGATTGGTGGTTTTGCCGTTATCATGGTTATGGGAATTTTACTTGGGGATATAGGGTTGAAAATTCCTATAGTGAAAGATATTGGTGGTCCGGCGATTTTAGCGCTCTTAATCCCGTCTATTATGGTATTTTATAATTTGGTTAATCCGGCTGCAATGGAAGCGGTAACAACCTTGATGAAAACATCTAACTTCCTTTACCTTTATATTTCTTGTTTAGTTGCAGGCAGTATTCTTGGTATGAACCGTCAAGTATTATTACAAGGATTTACGCGTATGTTTGTTCCACTCGTGGTAGGAACGCTTGCTTCTGTTGCAGCGGGAGTTTTAGTAGGTTCATTGTTAGGATACGATATAAAACATACATTCTTCTTTATTGTCGTACCAATTATTGGCGGAGGAATTGGAGAAGGAATCTTACCGCTTTCCCTGGCATATTCTCAAATTTTAGGTGCATCTGCTGAAACATTTGTATCCCAAATGATTCCGGCAGCTGTCATTGGAAATATCATAGCGATTATTTGTGCCGGTTTACTGAAACGTTTAGGGGAGAAAAAACCGGATCTTACTGGTAATGGTGTATTAGTGAAAACGAAAGGTGGCGACGGGATCACCCAAGAAACAAATATTAATAAACCTGTTGATTTTTCACTAATGGGTGCCGGATTATTGATTGCCTGCGGTTTCTTCATCTTCGGTAGCCTAGCGCATAAATTTCTTGGCATTCCAGGTCCTGTACTCATGATTGTAGCTGCAACACTTGTCAAATGTTTGAAAGTGATGCCTGCAAAAATGGAACAAGGCGCCTATCATTTATACAAATTTATTTCCACAAGTTTAACATGGCCTCTAATGGTTGGGTTAGGTATGCTCTATATCCCATTAGAAGATGTAGTCAAAATTATAACTCCAGCTTATGTTTTAGTTTGTTCTGTAGTTGTTATAACGATGGTAGGGACTGGGTATGTTGTTGGGAAATTTATGAATATGTATCCAGTTGATTCAGCGATTGTAACAGGCTGTCACAGCGGTTTAGGAGGAACAGGCGATGTAGCCATTTTATCAGCTTCCAACCGTATGTCATTAATGCCGTTTGCACAAGTTTCAACAAGACTTGGCGGTGCTGCCACTGTTATATTAGCAACACTCTTAATGAAATTATTAAGTTAAAAACTATAATAAAATAGTGTGAACGGATGATAGACTAAGTTTTTTAAGTCAAATGCGCCGATACTATATTGTTAAAATAACTCATTTTTGCCATAGCCAATCCGGTTCCGGAATAATGCCTTTAGAGGCAACAAAAGCGGGAGCACTTGTAGCAGGAACCGGACACTCGGGTTTCCCAAATCAGATCAATAATGTCCGCGCATTCCCTTGCATTTTGGTGGTACCTTTGACGTTCATGGGAAAACAATCAATGAGGATATGAAGCTTGTAGTTTATGCAATTGCTGGATTGAATTTCAGGACCTTTACGAGGAATATGTGATTCCAGATCTTTTTAATCGCCGAGTAGCAGCATATGTTACAGCAGCTGTTGCAAACGTCCAATGGAAACCGGTGTTTCACAAAAACAGTCAATTGGACATTGAATGCCATTAAACAGGAGTGGACTTAGTATATCCAAGCCAAATTTGTTTAAATGGAAGTTGTTCAAAAATCGATGTAAGCGTTCCCTAATTTCTGATATAAAAAGTAAAAAGACTTAATCCAAACCCTAAAGCGGATGCCCTTCTCGTCGTCTTTTATACCTAGTCAATCATTTTAGTATATTTTTTCATATAAACCACTAGTAAGAAAGGAGAGAAGTAAATGTTCTTAAAAGAATTATCAAAAAATTGCTTAATGACCATTACCTATTATCAGAATGAATCGTTACAAATATGTAAGGGCCGTATTTGTAACCTTGATTTACATCAACAAACCCTGTCTTTAAAAGTTGAACAGCAAAAGGTTCTGACCATTCGTTTATCCGGTATTAAGGAAATTCATGAATCGCTTTAATTGTGGTTCGAATTTTAAAGCTTGGAAATGAAATTGTTTGATTCTTTTAGAATCATTAACTAAGCAACCAACTCAATAATCCCCAAATGGTAAAAAGGGGATTGAAAAAGTCGATTTAAGTAAAAGGAGGCAAATCATCTGCCGTATGTAGATGATTCGCCTCTTTTTATTTTTAGTTATAGGCTCTTTTCGTAAAGATTGTTGTTTTTAAAACGAAACTATTTAAGGTTGATTGGAGCGGAAGTGCGAGACTCC